>NZ_WAAS01000416.1:0-3716 GCF_008806585.1 Micromonospora sp. AMSO12t | reverse complement strand
CCCGGCACCCCGGCCCCGCCACCGGGCCCCGATGCCCGACCTGGCCCGGGCCGCGAACTGGGAGGCGCTCACCACCGCACGACGGGGCGGTCCCGTCCCGGCGCCCGTCGACGCCGCGCCGGAGAACGGCATCCCCACCGCCCGGGCGGAGGCGCCCGCGCCCGGCTCCCCGTCGCCCGCCGAGGCCGAGCAGCCCACCGGGCGGGGCCGGGGCCGGCTGGGTCTGTTCCGCCGCAACCGGCCCCGGGCCGAGGACGCCCCGGCCGACCGGGAGTCCGAGCCGCTGCCGGCGCAGGACGAGGAGTACGTGGACTGGGTCGCCGGCCTCAGCAAGCCGGTCCCGGACAACGAACCCGAGCAGGAGAGCGGCCGGCGGTCGTTGCGCTCCACCGGCCGCCACCACCGCGACTGACCCGACCGGGCGACGCCCGCCCCGCCCGGGGTGACCGGAGCCGGGGCGGCGCCGCCCTTTCTCCCGGACGTCGGCGGGGACGGGTGTCGTCGCCGGACGCCCGGTCGCGCCGCTCAGGCGAGCGGCAGGTAGACCCGGCCGCCGGAGGAGAGGAACTCCTCCGACTTGTCCTGCATGCCGCGCGCCGCGTACTCCTTCAGCTCCTGGGTGATCTTCATGGAGCAGAACTTCGGGCCGCACATCGAGCAGAAGTGGGCGGTCTTCGCCGGCTCCGCCGGCAGGGTCGCGTCGTGGTACGAGCGCGCGGTCTCCGGGTCCAGCGACAGGTTGAACTGGTCTTCCCAGCGGAACTCGAACCGCGCCCTGGACAGCGCGTCGTCCCACGCCTGCGCGCCCGGGTGCCCCTTGGCCAGGTCGGCCGCGTGGGCCGCGATCTTGTACGCGATCACGCCGGCCTTCACGTCGTCGCGGTCCGGCAGCCCCAGGTGCTCCTTCGGGGTCACGTAGCAGAGCATCGCGGTGCCGAACATGCCAATCATCGCCGCGCCGATCGCCGACGTGATGTGGTCGTACGCGGGGGCGATGTCCGTGGTCAGCGGGCCGAGGGTGTAGAACGGCGCCTCGTGGCACCACTCCTGCTGGAGGTCCACGTTCTCCTTGATCTTGTGCATCGGCACGTGGCCGGGGCCCTCGATCATCACCTGCACGTCGTGCTCCCAGGCGACCTTCGTCAGCTCGCCCAGGGTGCGCAGCTCGGCGAACTGCGCCTCGTCGTTGGCGTCCGCGATCGAGCCGGGGCGCAGCCCGTCGCCGAGCGAGAACGTCACGTCGTAGCGCGCGAGCAGCGAACACAGCTCGGCGAAGTTCGTGTAGAGGAAGTTCTCCTCGTGGTGCGCCAGGCACCAGGCCGCCATGATCGAGCCGCCCCGCGACACGATCCCGGTCACCCGGTCCACCGCCAGCGGCACGTACGGCAGCAGCACCCCGGCGTGCACCGTCATGTAGTCGACGCCCTGCTCGGCCTGCTCGATGACGGTCTCCCGGAACACCTCCCAGCTCAGCTTCACCGGGTCGCCGCCGACCTTCTCCAGCGCCTGGTAGATCGGCACGGTGCCGATCGGCACCGGCGAGTTCCGCACGATCGCCTCGCGGGTCTCGTGGATCCGCTTCCCCGTCGACAGGTCCATGACGGTGTCCGCGCCCCACCGGGTGGCCCAGGTCAGCTTCTCCACCTCCTCGGCGACCGACGAGGAGACCGCCGAGGTGCCGATGTTGGCGTTCACCTTCACCAGGAACGCCTTGCCGATGATGGCCGGCTCGCACTCGGGGTGGTTGACGTTGAGCGGCAGCACGGCCCGTCCGGCGGCGATCTCGTCCCGGACGAACTCCGGCGCCATCCCCTCCCGCACTGCCACGAACTCCATCTCCGGCGTCACCACGCCGGCCCGCGCGTACGCGAGCTGGGTGGGGCGGCGGCCGTCCGCGCCCGCGAGCGGGGTGCCCGCGCCCCGCACCGGTGCGACGTCGCCGCGCTCGACGATCCACCCCGCACGCAGCGGCGGCAGCCCCACCTCCGGATCGGAGCCGGGGCCGGAGGTGTCGTAGAGCCGCAGCGGCGGGTTGTCACCGGTCAGTTCCACCTCGGCGAACGGCACCCGCACGTCCGGCCGGGACCCCTCCACGTACACCTTGCGACGTGCCTGCATGACAGCCTCCCTGGTGGTCAAGCGGACCAGCCGAAGTGGTCCAGCGGGCCGCGTCCCGCGCCCAGCTCCCAGTGCCGCGCGCCGGTCAGCGCGCGGAGGACGTACTCCTTGGCGGCGGCGACCGCCGTCGGCACCTCGTCGCCGAGCGCCAGCCGCACCGTGATCGCCGCCGAGAACGAGCACCCGGTGCCGTGGCTGTGCCGGGTGTCGACCCGCGGCGCGCGCAGCAGGGTGGTGACGTCGCCCCCATGCAGCACGTCGACCGCCTCACCGTCGGCGTCCACGTCGCCGCCGGTCACCACCACGTGCGCCGGCCCGCCGGCAGCCAGCGCCTCGGCGGCGGCCACCATCTCCTCGACCGTGGTCACCGGGCGTCCGGTGATGGCTGCGGCCTCCGCGCAGTTCGGCGTCGCCACCAGCGCGTACGGCAGCAGCCGCTCCACGGCGGCGACCACGCCCAGCCGGTGCCCGCTGGTGGCGACGAGCACCGGATCGACGACGAGGTGCGGCAGCCGGCCGTCCCTGGCGGCGTCCGCCACCGCGTCGGCGACCGCCGGAGTGCCGAGCACCCCCGTCTTGACGGCGCGGACGGTGAAGTCGGCGAGCACGCTGTCGAGCTGCTCGGTGACGGTGCGCGGCGGCAGCGGCAGCACGGCGTCGACGCCCCTCGTGTTCTGCGCGGTGACCGCGGTGAGCACGCTGGTGCCGTACGCGCCGAGGGCCGCGAAGACCTTCAGGTCGGCCTGGATGCCGGCACCCGCGCCGGAGTCGGAGCCGGCGATGGTGAGCACGGTCGTCGGGGTCATCGTTCCTCTTCCGTGATGGCGTACGGGATCTCGCGCCGGGCCTGCGCGATCGTCGCGCTTGAGGGCTGCGGCCGACCGTGCCCACTCCGGGCGGTCAGGCTTGATCCCTCCGTGGGCACGGTCGGCCGCAGCCCCGTCCCGGAGACCTCCGTGCGGCCCCGCCGGCTGCGCGTCGTCCCACCAGGATCCGAGCTGCCGCGCCGGGTCCGGCTCGCCCCATCGAAAGGATCTGTGCTGTCGTGCCGGGTCCGGTCCGCCGCGTCGGAAGGATCTGGGCTGTCGTGCCGGGTCCGGCTCGCCGCGTCGGTGGCTGCCGTGAGGGTGGCGGCTGCCGCCTCGGGGTCGTCGGCGCGCATGATCGCGCCGAGCACCGCCACGCCGACGGCTCCCGCTTCGACGCAGGCGGCCACCTGGTCCGGGCTCTGCACTCCGCCGAGCGCCAGGACCGGCACGGGGCTGTGCCGGATCAGCGCGTTGAGCCCGTCCGGGCGCAGGGGTGGGCCGTAGCCGGGCTTGGTGCTGGTCGGATAGACGGGCGAGAGGGTCGCGTAGTCCTCGGTGGTCAGTCGCGCCAGCTCCGCCCGGCCGTGGCAGGAGCGGCCCACCAGGCCGAGGCGCGGCGGCGGGTACGGCCCTGCCGACGGCAGGTGCACCGCAGCGCCGCCGAGCGGGTCGGGGCCGGCGACGATCAGGGTGCCGCCCGCCTCGGCGAGGATCGCGCGCAGCTCGGCGGCGAGGGCGGCGCGCTCGGCCCGCGGGAGGTCCTTCTCCCGCAGCACCACCCAGCGCACT
>NZ_WAAS01000415.1:0-3767 GCF_008806585.1 Micromonospora sp. AMSO12t | reverse complement strand
TGGACACGGCGAAGGGCGCCCACCGTCGGTGGACGCCCTTGTCGTACCGCCAGGGTCAGCGCTTGGTGGCGGTCTTCTTCGCCGCCGCCTTCTTTGCCGGCGCCTTCTTCGCCGCCGCGCTCTTGCTCGCCGTCGCGGTGGTCTTCTTCGCCGCCGTGGCCTTGGTCGCCGCGGTGGTCTTCTTCGCCGGGGCGGCCTTGGTGGTCGCGGTCTTCTTCGCCGCGGTGGTCTTGGTCGCCTTCGCCGCGGGGGCCTTCTTGGCCGCCGCGGTCGCCTTGGTCCCGGTCGCCTTGGTCCCGGTCGCCTTGGTCCCGGTCGCCTTGGTCCCGGTCGCCTTCGCGCCCGCTGCCTTGGCCCCGGTGGCCTTGGCTCCGGTGGCCTTGGCACCCGTGGCCTTGGCACCCGTGGCCTTCGCCCCGGTGGCCTTGGCACCCGTCGTCTTGGCCGCCGCGGTGGTCTTGGTGGCGGACGTGGTCTTGGCGGCGGCAGCCGTGGTCTTCTTCGCCGCCGCCGTGGCCTTCGGCACCTTGCCGCTGGCCACCATCTCCTTGAAGCCGGCGCCGGGACGGAAGGTCGGGACGGATGTCTTCTTGACCTTCACCGCCTCGCCGGTCCGTGGGTTGCGCGCTGTTCGGGCGCCCCGGACGCGCTTTTCGAACGCTCCGAATCCGGTGATCGCCACCTTCTCGCCCTTGGTGACCGCCGCCTGGACCTCAGCGAGGACCGCGTCGAGCGCGGCCGTCGCCGTCTTCCGGTCCCCCAGGCGAACGGCGAGCGCCTCGATGAGCTCGGCCTTGTTCACGACTTCCTCCCGATTGTGCAACTGACTCGACGCGAGCCATTCTGCGCGCACGGTATGCCCTGTGCTGCCGGGACACAAACATTCGGTCGAAAAAAGCCCTTGTGTCGTAACGGATTCGCCCCCACCGGTGAGACCGGCGGGGGCGGAAACCGCTGTGGGATCGGGCGTACGGCTATGCGACCGAGGGCAGGAACGGCGGCCGGGCGGCCTCGAAGGCGCTGATCTCCGCCTCGTGGCGGAGGGTGAGTCCAATGTCGTCCAAGCCCTCCAGCAGCCGCCAACGGCTGAAGTCGTCCATCGGGAACGACCAGGTGGCCTCACCGACACGCACCTCGCGGGCGGTCAGGTCCACGGTGACGGGGGTGGTCGGGTCGGCCTCCACCAGGTCCCAGATCTCCTCGACCGCCTTCAATTCCAGCTCGACCGGGAGCAGCCCCTCCTTGAGGGCGTTGCCCCGGAAGATGTCGCCGAAGCGGGGCGCGATCACGGCACGGAACCCCCAGTCGCGCAGCGCCCAGACGGCGTGCTCCCGGGAGGAGCCGGTGCCAAACTCCGGACCGGCCACAAGAATCGACGCACCCGAATAGGTTTCATCGTTGAGCACGAATTCCGGGTCCTCCCGCCAGGCGCTGAACAAGCCGTCCGCGAAACCGGTCCGGGTCACCCGCTTGAGGTACACGGCGGGGATGATCTGATCGGTGTCCACGTTGGATCGCCGCAGCGGCACGGCGGTGCCCGTGTGGGTGGTGAACCTCTCCATCTGGGTGCCCTTCTACAGGTCGGCGGGAGCGGCCAGCCGGCCGGCCACGGCGGTGGCGGCGGCGACCGGCGGGGAGACCAGGTGGGTGCGTCCGCCCCGGCCCTGGCGGCCCTCGAAGTTGCGGTTGGAGGTGGAGGCGGAGCGCTGGCCCGGCGAGAGCGTGTCCGGGTTCATCCCCAGGCACATGGAGCAGCCGGCGAAGCGCCACTCGGCGCCGGCGTCGGTGAAGACCTTGTCCAGCCCCTCCGACTCGGCCGCCTCGCGCACGGCGGCGGAGCCGGGCACGACCAGCATCCGCACCCCGTCGGCGACCCGCTGCCCGCGCAACACGTCGGCGGCGGCCCGGAGGTCCTCCAGCCGGCCGTTGGTGCAGGACCCGACGAAGACCACGTCGACCGCGAGGTCGCGCAGCGGGGTGCCGGGGCGCAGGTCCATGTACTCCAGCGCGCGCCGGGCGGCGGTCCGCTCGGCCTCGGTGACGAACTCCTCCGGGGTCGGCACCACGGCACCCAGCGGCGCACCCTGGCCCGGGTTGGTGCCCCAGGTCACGAACGGGGTGACCGCGCCGGCGTCCAGGGTCACCTCGGCGTCGAAGGTGGCGCCCTCGTCGGTGGGCAGGGTCCGCCACCAGGCCAGCGCCGCGTCCCAGTCGGCGCCCTTCGGGGCGTTCGGCCGCCCCTTCAGGTACGCGAAGGTGGTCTCGTCCGGCGCGATCATGCCGGCCTTGGCGCCCCACTCGATCGACATGTTGGCGATGGTCATCCGCCCCTCCATGGACAGCGACCGGATCGCCTCGCCGCGGTACTCGACGATGTGCCCGCGGCCGCCGCCCGTACCCACCTGGGCGATCAGCGCGAGCACCAGGTCCTTGGCGGTGACCCCGGGACCGAGCTGCCCCGTCACGTTCACCGCCATCGTCTTCGGCCGGCTCTGCGGCAGCGTCTGGGTGGCCAGCACGTGTTCGACCTCACTCGTGCCGATGCCGAACGCGAGCGCGCCGAACGCGCCGTGGGTGGCGGTGTGCGAGTCCCCGCAGACGATGGTCATGCCGGGCTGGGTGACGCCGAGCTGCGGGCCGATGACGTGCACGATGCCCTGGTTCTCGTCGCCCAGCGGGTGCAGCCGCACCCCGAACTCGGCGCAGTTGCGGCGCAGCGTCTCGATCTGCGTACGCGAGGTCGGGTCGGCGATGGTGAGCAGGTCGCCGCGCCGCAGGCGGAACGACGGGTCGGCGTACCCCGTCGGGGTGTTGTGGTCCTCCGTCGCGAGCGTGAGGTCGGCGCGGCGCACCCGGCGCCCG
Organism: Micromonospora sp. AMSO12t; assembly: GCF_008806585.1. Taxonomy (NCBI): domain Bacteria; kingdom Bacillati; phylum Actinomycetota; class Actinomycetes; order Micromonosporales; family Micromonosporaceae; genus Micromonospora; species Micromonospora sp. AMSO12t. The sequence goes on along the minus strand of NZ_WAAS01000415.1, from coordinate 905 downwards.
GCGAGGCGCAGCCCGTCGAAGGCCTGCGGGCTCGTCACCTCGTGCAGCAGGTGCAGGTCGATGAAGAGCAGATCGGGCTCGCCCTCGGCGGACCGTACGACGTGCGCGTCCCAGACCTTCTCGGCCAGGGTCCTCGGCTCGGTAGTAGTGACTCCCACCATCTGGACATCCTAAATTCTGGGAGGTAAGTTTCGGCTTGTGGGACACAGTATGAGCGGTGTCGGCGTTCTCGACAAGGCGGTGGTCATCCTGGCCGCCTGCGTCGACGGCGCCAGCCTGGCCGAACTCGTTGAACGCACCAAGCTGCCCCGGGCCACCGCGCACCGGCTGGCGCAGGCGCTGGAGATCCACCGGATGCTCGTCCGGGACACCCAGGGTCGATGGCGTCCCGGCCCGCGCCTGGGTGAGCTCGCCAATGCCGCCCCGGACGTGCTCCTGACGGCGGCGGAGCCGCTGCTGGCGGCGCTGCGGGACGCGACGGGCGAAAGCGCCCAGCTCTACCTGCGCCGCGCCGACGAGCGCATCTGCGTGGCCGCCGCCGAGCGGGCCAGCGGCCTGCGGGACACCGTGCCGGTCGGCTCGGTGCTGCCGATGACGGCGGGCTCCGCGGCGCAGATCCTGCTCGCCTGGGAGCCGCCCGAGGCCGTGATGCCGCTGCTGCCCCGGTCGAAGTTCACCGGCCGCACCCTGGCCGAGGTACGCCGCCGGGGCTGGGCACAGAGCGTCGCCGAGCGGGAGGCCGGTGTGGCGAGCGTCTCGGCGCCGATCCGCGACCGCACCGGTCGGGTCATCGCCGCGATCAGCATCTCCGGCCCGATCGAGCGCCTCGGACGCCGCCCCGGCGAACGCCACGCGATGGCCGTGGTCCGAGCCGGCCAACGCCTCTCCGGCCTCTGACGCCCCCA
>NZ_WAAS01000414.1:0-3786 GCF_008806585.1 Micromonospora sp. AMSO12t | reverse complement strand
GACCTCATCGAGGCGGCCAACCGGGTCGACGGGCTGATCGGCGCCGGTCTCGACGACGGGGGGATCCGCCCCGACGTCGGCCTCGACTTCCGCAACGAGCTGCGTAACCTGACCGACGCGGCCCGCGCCCGCTCGGGCGACCTGGGCGAGCGGATCGCCCGGCTCCGCGAGAAGGTCGCGATCCGGCGCGGCGAGGGCGCCCTCACCGACGCTTACGCCCGCCGGCTGGACAGCGCGATCACCGCGCTCGGGGCGGCGCAGGTCTGACCGCCGGCGGTCAGCGGGCCCGCGCCCGGACCGGCGCCCGGGCCGCCTCGGGCGACGCCGCCTCCGCGATGAAGCGGCGGTACACCTCCTCGTAGCCGGTGGCCATCCGCCCGGTGGAGAAGTTCTCCGCCACGTGCGCGACGCAGGCCGCCGGATCGATGCCCGTCGCCGCGCGCAGGGCGCTCGGCAGCTCGTCCACGTGCTCGCAGATCAGGCCGGTCCTTCCCGGTCGGACGAGTTCCGGCACCGCCCCCCGGTCCAGCGCCACCACCGGTGTCCCGGTCGCCATCGCCTCCACCATCACCATGCCGAACGGTTCGTCCCACCGGATCGGCATGATCAGGCACCGGGCCTCGACCAGCAGCCGCAGCGCCTCGGCCCGGTCGGCGTCGAGCACCACCCGGACGTCCTCGCCGAGCAGGGGCCGGACCACCTGGTCGTAGTAGCGGCGCTCGGCCGGCTCGTTGCACTTGCCGGCCAGCACCAGCGGCAGGCCGGCGGCCCGGCAGGCCCGGATGGCAACGTCCGGGCCCTTGTCGGGGCTGAACCGGGCCAGCCAGAGCACCGGCCCCCGCCCGGGGGCGGTCTTGTGCGGGATGCCCCGGACGTCCATCGCGTTGTGCACCGTACCGACCCAGTGCAGCGGCGGGTTGAGCCGGCGCTGGGCATGCGAGATGGCCACCAGCCCGACCCCCCTGTCGGTCTCGCTGAGCACGTCGCCGTACTCGCCGACGGGGTTGCCGTGCACGGTGGCGACGGTGGGCACGGCCCGGTGGCCGGCGATCAGCGGGCCGATGGTGGTGTGGTCGTGGACGATGTCGAAGTCGCCTGCGTGGACCCGGTGGTTGACCCGGGCCAGGTGGGCCAGCTCGGGCAGCGCCTCGCCGAGCCGGTCGAACTGGAGTTCGGGCACCGTGGAGACGAACGCCGCCGCGGTCCCGTGCTCCCGGCCCGCCCCGAACACGGTGACCGCGTGACCCCGGTCGACCAGCGTCTCCACCAGGCCGGTCACCACCTGTTCCAGCCCGCCGTAGCCGGGCGGCGGCACCGACAGCCACGGCGGCACCACCATCGCGATCCGCAACGGCCGCGGTGCCGATCGGTCGGGCGACGGATGGTTCACGGCCACGGATTCCTCCCCCTCGGTCACTGCTGTGGCATCACCGGACCGGCCCCGCCGCGACCGGTGCCCGCTGGGCGGGCGGGATCGACGACGGGTTCCCGGCGGCGGCGCCACTAAACGGGACGATCCGGGCGGTCACCCGCCCACGAGGAGCTGCTCCCGCACCGCCCGTACCCCCTCGCCGGACCAGGCCACCCGCTCCGCCTCGTCCCTTTCCCACCAGGAGCGCACCACCCCGGTCAGCACGACCGTGTCCCCGTCCACCTGGACGGTCACCCGCTCCGTGCCGATGCCGCGCCCCAGCGCCCGCTGGAGGTCGCGCCGGAGCCGCTCGCTGTCGGTACGGGCGACGGGGCGCACCTCGACCAGGTTGGTCACCCCGCGTACGCCCCGCAGCCGGCGCAACTCCCGCTCGGCGGTACGCCGCTGCCAGCCGAACTCCACCTCGCCACGGAGCATCACCCAGCCGTTGGCCACGGTGACGTCCAGCCGCTCGGCGGGGACGAAGCTGTCCCACTCCAGCGCCCGGCCCGCCGCGATCGCGATCTCGGCGTCCGTACGCCCCGGCTCGCCGGGCAGGCGCACCTCGACGTCGTCGGCGACCGCCCGCACCCCCCGTACGCGCTGCGCGCAGCGCCGCGCCGCCCACTTCCGCGCGTACCCGTCGACCCAGCCGGTCAGGGTGACCACGCCGTCGTGGACGGTCACCCCGATCTCGTTCGGCTGCGCCTGGGCGTCCCAGCCCAGTTCGTCGAGCACGTCCCGCTGGATCCGCTCGTCGGTCCGAACGGCCGCTGCCGTGGTCATCGCACCCTCCGTACGCCTCGCCGGTCCTGACTGCCGACGATCCCGGCGCGACGGGTGACGGCGGCTCACCCGCACCGGGTGAACCGCCGTCAGAGGGAGCGACGGGTGACGGAGCCAACCCCCTTGGCCCCGCCACCCGCCGCCCGGAGGGAGGAGGAATGTCTTCGGTTGCCGGTTACGACGTCTCGGCGAGCGTCACGGTCGCCCGGGATTCGGTGCCGTTGCGCTTGTAGGTCACCTCGACCCGGTCGCCGACCTTGCCGGCCTGCACGGCGCCGACCAGGTCGTCCGAGTCGTTGACGGCCTTGTCGCCGAACCGGGTGACCACGTCGCCGCGCTGCAGGCCGGCCTTCTCGGCGGGGCTGCCCGGCGTGACGGCGGCGACCAGGGCCCCGCCGCCCTCGGCGGGGGTCACGCTGACCCCGAGCGACGGGTGGCTGACCTTCTCGCCCCGCTGGAGCTTGCCGGCCACGTCCTTGGCCTTGTTGCTGGGGATGGCGAAGCCGACGCCGATGTTGCCGCTGCTGCCCTGCCCGGCGGTGGCGATCGCGGTGTTGATGCCGATCACCTCGCCCCTGGTGTTGACCAGTGCGCCGCCGGAGTTGCCCGGGTTGATCGGCGCGTCGGTCTGGAGCAGCCCCGCGATCGAGCTGGCCCCCTGCGCCGGGTCCTGCCGCTGCTGCCCACTGCCCGCCTGGATGGTGCGGTCCCGGGCGCTGAGGATGCCGGCGGTGACCGAGCCCTGGAGGCCCAGCGGGCTGCCGAGGGCGAGCACCTGGTCGCCGACCTGCATGGCGTCGCTGTCTCCGAAGGTGGCGGCCTTGAGGCCGCTGACGCCGTTGGCCTTGACCACCGCGAGGTCGGTCTTCGGGTCGGTGCCGACGATCTTGGCCTCGGCGGTCTTGCCGTCGGCGAAGGTCACCACGGCCTTGCCGTCGGTGGCGGAGGCGACCACGTGGTTGTTGGTGAGCACGAAGCCGTCGGCGGTGAGGATCACGCCGGAGCCCTCGCCGTTGTCCGTGCCGATCGAGACGACGCTGGGCTGCACGGCGGCGGCGATCCGGGGCAGGTCGGCGCCGTTGATGATCGGCGCGGCGGAGTAGGTGCGGGTGATGCCCGAGTCGCCGTCGACGGCGAGCGCGAGCGCCCCGCCGGCGACGCCCGAGCCGAGCATCAGCGCGAAGACCGCCACCCCGGCGCCGGCGAACTTGGCGATCCGGCTTGGCCGGGGGCCCGCCGTCTGCGGGGCCGCCCAGGGCGGGACGGGCTGGCCGGAGGGGTGCGGCTGGTGACCGTACGGCTGTCCCGGCTGTCCCCCGCCGCTCCAGCCGGACTGCTGGCCGTACCAGGGCGCGCCGGGAGCCTGCGGGTAGCCGGACTGCGGGTGACCTGGCTGCCCGGCGGCCTGGGGGTAGCCGGGCTGACCCGCGGCCTGCGGGTAGCCGGGCTGACCCGCGGCGTGCGGGTAACCGGACTGGCCCGCGGCCTGCGGGTAACCGGACTGGCCCGCCGCGTGCGGGTGACCGGGCTGGCCGGCGGCCTGCGGATGAGCCGGCTGGGGCTGGCCAGCGGCCGGGTGCTGCGCAACG
>NZ_WAAS01000413.1:0-3874 GCF_008806585.1 Micromonospora sp. AMSO12t | reverse complement strand
CGTGGTCGGGTTGGGCGGCGGCGTGCCGCCCGGGCCGACGCCGGTGACCTCGCCGTTGCCCCCGTCGAAGGTGACGTCCGAGCAGCCGAAGAAGTTCTCCTGGCTGTCGGAGCGCACCCAGCGCGAGTAGATGAGGTGCCGGCCGCTCTTGTTGGTGGGCAGGTTGCCGCTGAAGTAGTAGTGCCCGTCGTTGGTGCCGCTCGAGCCGCGCTGCGGCGGGTTGGTCACCGTCAGGAACGGCTCCTCCAGGTCGCTCCACGCCAGCGGCCGGCCCGGGCTCCAGCTGTCCTTCGTGACGTAGAAGTAGAACGTGCCGGGGTGGTGGGCCCAGTTGCTGTAGCGGAACTCCATCCGCGCCCCGGCCGTCAGGTGGGTCAGCGGCCAGTCGGTGCGGGCCAGGTCGTAGCCGGCGAAGCCCGGATTGCCGCCGCTGCACAGCTTGCCGTCCGGGATGAAGCCGACGGTCCGGCCGGCGGCGTCGGAGCGCAGCACGCTGAACCAGTTGTAGAGCGAGTTGGCCCCGCTCTGCGCCACGGCGGCGGAGCACGCCGGGTTGTTCGGCTTGATCTCGCCCGTGGACGAGAGGCCGTCCTTCCAGCAGAGGAAGGTGCGGCTGCCGGGGGCCATCGGGGTGCCGTGCGCGGCGGCGGGGTCGGGCCCCGCCGTCAGGACGACGGCGCCCGCGAGAAGGGTGGCGGCCGCGGTGAGCAACGCGGCCATACGCGATCGGTGGGACACGGGGGTTCTCCTCACTCGTGGGACGGGGGAGTCCCACGGGCAACGCGCGCGGGGTGGCGGCACGGGCCGCCCCGCTGCGGCGCGGGCAAGACGGTCGCGGCGGACGTGCCCCGGCGCGGATGGCCGGCGTACGTGCGCCGTCGGCGGCCCGACTCGCGGGCCGATGCCCTCGCGTGGATGTGAACCCGGCGCCGGCGGCGCGGCAGCCCCCGCAACCGCCCGGCAAGCGCCATCCCACCACGGGACGGTGACGAGGCGCAATAGCCGTTGCTCGATGTGTCAGTAGCGGTCAGCGAGGTGTTCGCGGCCGGGCGGCGGCTCGTAGGCCGCCGGCCAGAACTCGGTGATCTCGCGGACGAGACCGGCGTCGTCGAGGTCGAAGAAGCTCGTGGCGGCAAGCTCCTCGCCCCGGTAGGCGCAGGTGATCCAGGTGGCGGCGCGCCGGCCCGAGGCGACCAGCCGGTTCACCGTGAGGTGCCAGCCGTCGGGGTACTCCTGGTTGAAGCGCAGGAAAGACTCCCGGCCCACGATCCGCTCGCGGGTCTGCGGCAGGTGGTAGACAACGTCGTCGGCGAGCAGCCCGGCGACGGCGTCCCAGTCCCGCGCCTCCAAGGCCGTCCAGTAGGCCGATACGGTGGCTTCGGCGCTCGTCATGGCGCGTACTGTGCCAGCCTGGTGCGACAAGATCGGTCGGCGCGCGGCGTGGACGGAGGACACCAATGGGGTACGCGGTGGTGCTCGGCGAGGCACTGGTCGACCTGCTCGACACCGAGCGTGACGGCGAGCCGGTCTACCGGCAGGCCGTCGGCGGCGGGCCGCTGAACGTGGCGGTCGCCGTCGCCCGGCTCGGCGGCGCGGTGCAGTTCGTCGGGTCGCTCGGCGACGACGTCCTGGCCGGGCGGATCCGCGACTTCCTGACCGGCGCGGGCGTCGGCCTGGCCGGGGCGGTCACCGTCGCCGCCCCGACCGCGCTGGCGGTGGCCACCTTCGCCGGCCCGGAACCCGACTTCCGGTTCTACGGCGAGCCGCCCTCCTACGGCCTGCTCGGCCCCGACGACCTCGACGCCGACCTGGTGGCGGGCGCCGACGTCCTCTACTGCGGATCGATCGTGCTGCTCCAGGCGCCGGCGCTGGCCGCCGCGCGCCGGGCCTGGGCGCTGGCGTCCGGGCTGCGGGTCTTCGACCCCAACGTCCGTCCCAGGCTGCTCGACGGGCCGGCCGCGCTGGCCGGGCTGCGCGAGGTGGTGGCCGAGTTCGCCGCCGGCGCCCACCTGGTCAAGCTGAGCGCCGCCGACGCGAAGCTGCTCTACCCGGGCGAACCCGAGGAGGGCGTGGCGGCGTACCTGCGGGAACTCGGCGCGGACACCGTGGTGGTCACCCTCGGCGCGGCCGGCGCGGTGGCCGCCGCCGCCGGCGCCGATCCGGTACGCGTACCCGCGCCGAAGGTCGCCGCGGTGGACGCCACCGGCGCGGGCGACTCGGTGATGGGCGCCCTCGTCGCGGAGCTGCTGGCCGGCGGCGAACCCGCCGAGCCGGCGGGCTGGCACGAGCGGGTGGCGTTCGCGCTGCGGGTCGCCGGCCTGGTCTGCGAGTCACCCGGCGGCGCGACCGCCATGCCCACCCGCGCGGAGGTCCACGCCCGCTTCGCCCGCTAGGCCGGCGTGCGGGCCCGCAGGGCCCGGACGGACCAGTCGAGGGCCGGCGCCAGGCTCTCGGGTGCCGGCCAGCCGTTGACCACGGAGAGCAGCCGCAGGTGACGCGAGGCGGTCGCCGTCAGGCGGTGCCGTCGAGTTCGGCGTAGCCGCGGCGGGCGGCGTACAGGGCGGGACGGGCCCCGAAGGGCGCCTCGGCGGCGACGCGCTCCGGCGGGGCACCGCCGGTGTGCCCGGCGCGAATGAGCCAGGCCAGCTCGACGAGCTGGGCGTGCTGCGCGCGTACGAACGCCGCGTCGACCGGCTCGCCGTGCCCCGGCACGACCACTGTGGCCGGGGTGGTCATCCGCAGCAGCTCCGCCACCGTGTCGGGCCACTGCAACGGGTACGACTCCTCGAAGGCCGGCGGGCCGCTCTGCTCCACCAGGTCCCCGGCGACCAGCACGTCGACGTCCGGCACGTGCACCACCAGGTCACCGGCGGTGTGCCCGCGACCGGGATGGCGCAGCACCACCCGCCGGCCGCCCACGTCGAGCACGGTCTCGCCGTGCACGGTGTGCGTCGGCGCCAGCAGCTCCGTGCCGGCCACCTCGGCGGCCAGCGTGGGGTGCGCGTCGCGCAGTTCCGCGTACGCCTCCCGGCGCAGCCGGTCCGGCTCGCGCATCGCCTCGGCGGCCAGCTCGTGGGCGTACACCGGGCGGGGCGGGTCGGCGGCGAGGGTCGCGTTGCCGAAGCAGTGGTCGAAGTGGTGGTGGGTGTTCACCAGCGTCCACGGATGGGGGGTGACCGCCCGGGCGGCGGCGGCCAGCTCGGCGGCCTGCCCGGCGGTGGAGAGCGTGTCGACCAGCAGGGCGGCCCCGTCGCCGACGACGAGCGTGACGTTGACGTGCAGCAGCGGCTCGCGCAGCACGTGCACCCCGTCGGCGACCCGCGTGAAGCGGGCGGTCACGACGACCGCGCGGCGCGTTCCACGAAGCGCTGCCGGTCGACCAGCACCCGCTCCACCCGGCCCTCGGCGACCGTCTCGTCGCCGTCGCTGACGCTGACCTCGAAGTACAGCCGCCGCCCCTCGACCGCGGTCAGCCGGGCCTGCGCCACCACCGTGCGCCCCACCGGGGTGGCCGCCCGGTGGTCGAGCTCGACCCGGGTGCCGACGGTGGTCGACCCGCCGGGCATCCGGGCGGCGGTGGCCGCCACCGTGGCGGCCTCGGCGAGGGCGAGCACCCGGGGCGTGCCCAGGACGGGCACGTCTCCGGAGCCGACCGCCTGGGCGGTGTCGGTGTCGGCGACGGTCAGCTCCACCCGGGCGGTGAGGCCCGGGGTCAGCGCGGGCTCCGGCTGCTCCTGCATGGCCAAAGCCTAGACGAGGCGGGCGGCGGGCGGCGGCGCGTGCGCGTCGGTCGCCCCCACCGGCGCACACCGCCCCCTGGGCGACGCGGGCACCGGCGCACCGGGCCGCCGGTTCCGCGCCGGTCCCGCCGCGC
>NZ_WAAS01000412.1:0-3908 GCF_008806585.1 Micromonospora sp. AMSO12t | reverse complement strand
ACGGACCAGGTCAACCGCGTCACGCCGGAACTCTTCCGTGTACTTCGATGGACGCCCCAACGGGGACACCCCTTCCTCTGGACCAACATCCAGTCTCAGGGTGTCCACATCTCAGGGGGAAGCCCACTGCATGTGTGCGAAGGCGACCACGTGCTGGAGATCGGCACCGGCACCGGTTACTCCGGAGCGCTACTCGCCGCCCGAGCCGGCGCGACCGGACGCGTGACGAGCATCGACATCAGCGGCCACCTCGTCGATTGGGCGGACCGCCTGCACCGCCAACGCGGCGTCACCACCATTACCTGCCATACCGCCGACGGCATGAACGGTTACCCGCCACACGCTCCCTACCAGCGCATCGCCGCCTGGTGCACACCCCCACGGCTACCCCGGGCGTGGGTGGATCAACTCGCCCCAGACGGACGGATCGTGGCCTGCCTGCCCATCGCCGCGCAGCCGTCCACCACCCTGGTCACCACCATCGCGCTGACCGCAGGACAACCGCACGTCGAGATAGTCACCTTCGGCGGCTACGCCCAAAGCACCGCCACCGCCGTCGTCGACGCCCTGACCCTGCCCGGACGCTGGGTGGACCACCACACCGACCGCCCCGATCCGGCATGGATATCCATCGGCTGGCGCGTCCAGGACGACCCGCAACACACCGGCGCCCGCACCGCGCTCAACCTACTGCGCAACCCCGGTCACACCGAGACCTACCACCGCGCACCTCTGGACTGGCCGTCATGGACGGCCTACTCCGTCGTCGCTGGCGGATCTCACCGCAGCATCGCCGCCCTGGACGACGGCAAGCGCGGCATCGGGCACACCACCGCGACCACCGCAGCCGTCATCCTGACCGACGGCACCATCCTCGCCGACAGCACACGCTCACCGTCCCTGACCGCGCTGCGGTCGTGGCTGCACCGATGGGAGCGAGCAGGCCGACCCGACGCCGGCTGGTTCCGCCCCCATCTCGTTCCCAACGACGGGGAGGACCTGCCTGGCTGGGACCTACGAGTTACCGCTGGCGTCACCCTGTGACGCTCGCGGTCACCACGTCTGGTGGGACTCGCCCCCGCTGACGCGACGAGCGAAAGGTGTCAGCCCGACGTCGTACCGGTAAGAGCCGCAGCATGCAGGTCCACCGGCGGTTCGGTTCGATCAGACACCGCCCGGGACCGGCCGGAGAGATTACGCCGATGTCCTCAACGACCGCGCGATGCGGTGGCCTACGAGCCGCTCGGCCTCGCCCAGTGGATACCAAGCGGCGCCTGCCACCTCCGACTCTTGGATCGATCCCACATCAGCGCAAGCCGTGGTGAAGCAGTACCCGAAGTCGAGATGGAAGTGTTCCGGTTCGCCTTTGTCGGGGCGGGCCGGCACTTTCCCGTACTCGACGTAGGCGGGCACATGTGAGGTCGAGGCGACATCGCTGGCATCAACACCGGTTTCCTCCGCCAGTTCCCGCATCGCCGCATCGATCAGCGAGGTGTCGGTCGGCTCCAGGTGTCCTCCAGGCTGCAGCAGGATTCCATAGGCAAGGTGATCGACAAGCAGCACCTCGGCTCCGCCGCGCACCAGGAGCGCGCCTACGGTGACGTGCATCGGAAGGTGGGTCCGCGAGGTGACGTCCGCCCCTTCATGCAGCAGTTGCAGCGGCACCGACAGCGACGCGGCTTCGTGAGGGTAGGACCCGAGGTAGGCCGTCAAGACCTGCAAGATGTCCTTGTTGTCGATCGTCATGACGTCGCCTCCGTCGCAGTTTGAGTAGGGTGGTTCGGTAGCGTTGGCCCCCGGTCACCGGCCTTCCCTGCCTGCGGGTGGACTGGTGATGACGCGGACTCTCGGCCACCGCCGCGCTGGCTGAAGCCGGGCAAGCCGCTCGAGGGAGGCCTGTTCGCTGACTCGGGTGGGGTTGCGCCGCCACACGCCGTCGAGGAGATCATCGAGGCCATGCGGCGCGCACAGCGCGAGGTGGTTGTCGGGGTCGAGGTGGATCGCGACGGCGGTGGCGTACTCGGGCCAGGTCGCGACCGCCTCGGCGATGCTGCGAAACGGCGTGACCGGCGGTCCGCCGAATCGTCGCGGGTACCAGGTGTGTACGGCGGCCTGGTTCTTCGCCTCCCATGGCAGGCCCGGCTCGGCTGTGGCCAGCCGGGCGGTGGCCCGGTCGTCGTTGTCCCGGCTCAGGTCGGCGGGGTCGAAGAACGCCACGTCGACATCCCGCACCGCGCGCAGGTCGAACCCGTTTCCGTAGCGGCGTCCCCAGACCAGGTCGCGTAGGACACCGGCGCCGATCCGCGCGTTGGGCAGCCCCGAGTCCCGCACCACGGTCAGCGCCCGCATCAGCGGCAGGTCGGCCCTGATCAGCTCCCGCAACTCGTCGCCGCGCTCGATGTCTGGGTTCGCCCGGCCGGCGGGCAGCGCCGTCATAGCCGCTCCGCCCCGTCGAGGTGGTTGTGGTGCAGTCGCTGGGCGAGGTAGTCGCCCAGCGACGTCGCGTAGGGCACGTCCGGATCACCGGTCGTGCCGGCCGGAACGTAGTGGGTGCGCCGGAACGCGTCGACGAACGTGGCTGGGGGTGCTCCGGCACGAAGTGCGGTGGTGATCGCGCAGGACAGGGCGTCGGTGAGCCCGGCCAGGGTGGAGTTGTGCGTGCCGGCCCGCAGGTCGACGTGACCGAGCTCGCCGTTCGAGGTGGCGGTGGTGGCCAGCCGTCCCGGAACACCATCGATCACGAACGTGCTGGTCACCTCGGTTGTCCCTTGAGGCGTCGGTGGCGTGTCTCTCATCAATGTGGTCTTTCTTCTCTGGGTACGCCTTGAGTGCTTTGCGGTGGACACGGGCGGGTCTGAGCTGCGGGTTCCGGTCCGGAGGCGGCGTCACGGAGCCTCCGTCGCGGCGGCCGTCTGGTCGGCCTTGCGGGCGCAGTGCGGGCATCGCCGGGGGCAGGGCGTCTGCGATGCGACCGTGGTGAGACCGCTGGCGTGCAGGATCGTGGTGACCGTCTGTTCGAAGGTGCTGGTCTCGCCGATGACGGTCTCCCCGGGGATGTCGAGCAGGTCGCGGTGGGTGTACCAGGTGCGCATCTCGTCGGGGGTGACGGGGATCGGCACGTCGCGGCTGAGGTGGCGGCGGACGGTCTCGTCGAAGGACACGTCCAGGTAGAACACGGCAACCGGGCCGGGGTGGTCGTCGATGAGCTGGTGCAGCACGGCCGCGTAGCGTTCGGTGTGCAGGATGCCTTCGAGAATGACGTGGTAGCCCAGGTCGAGGGCAGTGCGCGCAGTCGCGGTGATGAACGCCGGGGCAACCGGGTCGATGCCGGCGCTGTCGTGTTCCCGGAGCACGGTCCTGCGCAGGTAGTCCTGCTCCAGTAGGGCCGCACCGCGTCCGAAACGGCGGCGTACCTCGCGGGCGGTCGTGGTCTTCCCGCTGCCGGAGTTCCCTCGAATGATCACCAACGTGGGCGGCGAGGGCTTCGTGGGGCTGGCCGTTGTCATAGCGTGCTCCGTCAGGCGGTCGCGGTCTGCCGGGCCACCACCGCGGCGGGCCCGGTGGTGTCGTAGCCGGCGGCTTGCAGGGTGAACATCTCCGCGTACCGCCCGTCGGCGTTCATGAGCTGGTCGTGGGTGCCGGTTTCGACGAGTCGGCCGTGGTGCAGGACGTAGATGCGGTCGGCGTGGCGGACGTTGGCCAGCCGGTGGGTGATCAGGATGGTGATGCCGTGCCCCTGCCGGTCTCAGATGGCCTGGAACAGGGCGTCCTCGGCGCGGGAGGTGTCCCTATGGGTTTCGTCAAGCGGGGACCGGGCTGGTGGGGCGTGGCTGGTAGGGGATCTTGTCGCGGAGCATGGCGTATAGGACGTCGCAGCGGCGTCGGGCGAGGCAGATGAGGGCGGCGTT
>NZ_WAAS01000411.1:0-3917 GCF_008806585.1 Micromonospora sp. AMSO12t | reverse complement strand
AGGTGGTCGGCGTCGGGTCGGGCGTGCCGCCGAGCCGGTCCGCCACCAGGATGCCGCGGCCGTTGGTGCCGAGGTAGACCCGGCCGTAGACCCGGGGGTCGCCGGTCAGTGCCTCGCCCGCGTTGCCGTACTGGTGCTGGTCGTCGTTGATCCGCACCCAGGTCGCGCCGGTGTCGTCCGAGCGGTGCACGCCGGGCCGGCCGTCGACGGTGCCGAACAGGTACAGCGCCGGGTACGTCCGGCCGGGCGCGGCCTTGCCGAAGCCGACGTTGCCGGCGGTGTTCACCCCGGCCTGCTTGGTGAAGGTGGCCCCGGAGTCGGTGGAGCGCCACAGCCCGCCCTCGCCGGCCAGCCACAGCTCGCCCTCCCTGCCGGGCAGCGCCTTGAACTTGACGTTGCCGGTGCTGGGCAGGCCGGCGGCGGCCGAGGCGGTGAAGCTCACCCCGCCGTTGGTGCTGACGTAGAGCTTGCCGCCGCTGAAGCCGTAGAACTTGTTGGGGTCGACGCGGTCGGACTCGATCGTCGTGTTGGCCGGGATGCCCGTCGACGCGGTCCACGAGTTGCCGAACCCGACCGAGTGCACCACCTGCTGACCGGCGTCTCCCGGCGCCCAGACGAAGCGGCTGCCGTCGGCCGACGCGGCGACCGTGCCGCCGCTGTTGACGCCGGACGGCTCGCTGCCCTGGAACCAGTTGGCGCCGCCGTCGGTGGAGAACGCGACGTGGCTGTCGTTGGGGTGGTCCGCGTCGGTGAAGTTGCCGGCGCGCACCATCACGGCCGGCTTCGTTTCGGCGTAGTCCAGGCTGGTGGTGCTGGTGAAGGTGGGCTGGGTGAACAGCATCGGCGGCACGGCGTCCAGGTCGGTGTGCCGGAAGCCGCCGATGTCGCCGAGCGCGCTGACCAGCGGCGCCCCGGAGGGCAGGCTGACCAGGTCGAGCACCGCGGTCTCCTCCAGGCCCCTGACCATGGGCTTGATGGTGAACTGGCCGCCGGTGTCCCACTTGGTGAGGTCGGTGCTGCCGTAGATGGTGGCGCCGGTGCCGTACATGAAGCGGTTGCTGTCGTGCGGGTCGATCTCGACCGACTCGTTCATCCAGCCGAGCTTCGGGGTCTCCTCCGGCGGGGCGGGGTTGCTGCCGAAGGTCAGCCACGGCACCGAGCTGACGTCCATGGTGTAGCGCTTGGACCTGTTGGGGTAGCTGGTGAAGTCCCAGATCCGGGTCCAGGTGGCTCCCCCGTCGGTGCTGCGCCAGAAGATCGCGTCCGGCCACCAGGAGATCTGGGTGGCCACCATGAGGGTGTTCGGCTTCTGCCGGTCGATGGTGAGGCCGCTGTAGCCGAAGTACGCGTCGGTGCTGGTGGACGGGACCGGGCTGATCCGCGTCCACGCGCCGGTGGCGCGGCTGAACTTCCAGACGTCGCCCTTACCGCCGTCGTACGGGCCGCCGGTGTCGCTGGTGGCGATGTAGAGGAAGCCGCCCACCGGGTCGACGACGCCCTTGTGCGCCAGGTAGCCGGTCGGCTGCCCCGCGATCCGCTCCCAGGTGGCGCCGCCGTTCGTGCTGCGGTAGACCGGGTTCTCCTTATCGGCCACACCGACGTAGATCGTCTGCGTGGCGGTGCTGGCCGTACCGGTGCTCTTGTCGAAGCTGACCCAGGTCAGGCCCTGGTTCTGGCCGTTGTAGCCGTTCGGGTCGCTCGGGTCGGCCCGGTAGTTGCCGACGTTGGGGAAGTTGGTCACCTTCGCCCAGGTCGCCCCGAAGTCGGTGCTGCGCCACAGGCCGTTGCCGCCCTCGGCGCCGTAGTACAGGATGCTGTTCCGGTTGGGGTCGACGGCGAGCCGCTCGCCCATGCCCCGGCCGGGCATGTTCCCGCCGTTCTTGAACGGCAGCTCGGTGACCTGCCAGGTGGCGCCCTTGTCGGCCGAGCGGAGGATGGCGCCGTTGTTCGGGTCCCAGTCGTTGGTGTACATCCCGACGGCCGCGTAGACGCGGTTGGTCTGCACCGGGTCCGTGGCGACGCTGACCACGCCGTTCCAGCCCCACTTGTCCTCGCCGACCCAGTCCAGCAGCGGCGTCCAGGACTGCGTGGCCTGCGTCCACCGGTACATCCCGCCGATGTCCGTGCGGGCGTAGATCAGGTTCTTCTCGGTGGGGTTGAAGACGATGCCGGGGACGAAGCCGCCGCCGTCGATCCGGACGTTCTTCCAGGTGTACGGCTCGGCGGCGGCTGCGGCGGTGGGCGCGCCGGCCGCGGTGAACGGTGCCGCCACGACGGCCGCGGCGACGATCAGCGCGGACACGACCGCGCCGGCGTAACTTCTGCGCATCTGCGGTTCCTTCCGGGTTCGGACGCCGGGAGCCGACGTGGAGACGGCCGGACCCGGCAACGGGTACGTGCGGAATCGCGCCGGAGCTGCCCTGGCTCCGGTCATCGGCGCGACGGCTCCCGCACCCGAGGAACGCGCTTACCCTAACCGATCCGACCGGCCGCCTGGAAGCGCTCCCAAGGGTCACCCGGGCGGGGTGAGGGGCCCTCACCCCGCCCGGCGCCAGGATCGGTCCCGGCGAACCCGTGCGCACCGGCAGCTATCCCGTGAGGAGTGACAGATGGCCATCGAAACGATCAGCCGTACCGACCAGGACATCCAGTCGGCCGTCCTCGACGAGCTGACCTGGGAACCCCGGGTACGGCCGCACGAGATCGGCGTGACGGTCGCCGAGGGCGTGGTCACCCTGACCGGCCGGGTGGACAGCTACGCCAAGAAGTGGGCCGCCGAGCGGGCGGCGCACCGGGTGGCGCGCGTCCGGGCGGTCGCCAACGACCTGGCGGTACGCCTGGGCACCGGCGCGGAACGCGCCGACCCGGACATCGCCGCCGCGGCCGGGCACACGCTGGAGTGGGACGCGTTCGTGCCCCTGGAGCAGCTCGACGTGACCGTCTCGCACGGCTGGGTCACGCTGCACGGCGAGGTGGACTGGGAGTACCAGCGTCGCGCCGCCGAGCGCGCCGTGGCCCGGCTGACCGGCGTACGCGGGGTCAGCAACGGCATCACCGTCCGCCCGGACACCCGGCCGGACGGGCACGACCTGGCGGTACGGATCGTCGACGCGCTGGCCCGCAACGGGGCCACCGAGGCGGAGCGGATCACCGTCCGGGTGCACGGCGACACCGTGCTGCTCGGCGGGCTGGTCCACTCGATGCCGGAGCGGGCCGAGGTGGAACGGACCGTCTGGTGCGCGCCGGGCATCCGCGAGGTGCAGAACCACATCGCGGTCGCCCCGGTGCTGGGCTGAGCCGGGCGCCGGACCACCCGGACGGGGTGAGCCACCCTCACCCCGTCACGGAGCAGGCTGGGAGACATGACTGAGGTGACCCGATGACCACTCCACTCCAGGTCACCGCCCGCCTGCGGACCCCGGTGACCGGGCACGACAACGTCCGCGGGCCGGTGGACGCGCCGGTGACCATCGTCGAGTACGCCGACTTCCAGTGCCGGTTCTGCGGAGCCGCGTACGCGAACCTGCGGGAGCTGCTGCGACAGCGGGCCGACACGGTGCGGCTGGTGTACCGGCACTTCCCCATCACCAACATGCACCCGTACGCGGAGCAGGCCGCCGAGGCGGCCGAGGCGGCCGGCCGGCGCGGGCAGTTCTGGGCGATGCACGACTGGCTCTACGAGCACCAGGACCAGCTCGACCCCGTGCACCTGTCGCTCGGCGTGGAGCAGCTCGGCCTGCCCGCCGACGAGGTCGCCGCGGAGGTGAAGCGGCAGGCGCACGGCGACCGGGTGCGGCGGGACTTCGTGGGCGGCATCCGCAGCGGCGTCCACGCCACCCCGACCCTGTTCGTCAACGGCACCCGCCACGACGGCGACTACGACCTGGCGGACCTCCTGACGGCCGTCGACGCCGCCA
>NZ_WAAS01000410.1:0-3940 GCF_008806585.1 Micromonospora sp. AMSO12t | reverse complement strand
GGCCGGTGACATGCAGTTGTCGGGGTCACCGAGTCGGCCGACGAATCGGGATAAGGACAGCAAGCGTCGGTCTGCCGGTGAGTCAGACCAACCCGGCGACCCACCCCACCATCCTCACTGTCTGCCGCCGACCCACACACCGTGGAGCGGGCCAGGGCCAGGGCGACAAGGTCGTACGTCCAGTTGGGCGCTCCACCTTGTCACCCTGGCCCTGGCCCGCTCCACGGAGTGTGGGTCGGCGGCAGACGGGATGGCACAGTCAGGGGCGAATGTCAGGACGGCGATCGGTCCCGCACAGTCCGCTCTTCCAAAATTACCGGCGGTTGCTCATCATAGGACAATGCCTGCGCCGGAAGCTCAACTTGGGGCGAGTTAGCAACATTTTCGACGAGGCCCTCTCCTTCATTGCTGCAATTACCTGGAAAGGCCTTTCGGACTTCCTCTAGCAGGGGCCAGTCAAGATACTCCTGTTCAGACAATGTGCCATTGTCGACAAGCTTCTTCGCCAGCTCGTGAGCTTGCTCCACCTCATCAAGAAGCGCCAGCTTAGCCAGATCGAAGGTCGGATACATTGCCGAGGTGTCCCACGCTGCCACCTCCGAGCTGACCCTCTTGTCGCCAGTTTCCTTACGCGCTATCCATTGATTCACTTGCAGGAGTAGCTTCCTGTCCGCCTTCCCCATTCCATCTGTAAGAAGGTGCGACAACTCAATCACAAGGTGGAACTTTCTTTGACGCAGGAAGCCGTAAATAAGGTTCACGGCATACCCTTCAAATTCTTCTAGCGCTGCATCAGGCTTGCGTGTCAGTTTTCGCGCGAGAACGACGGCTAGAGCGATTCCGAAGGATCTCAGCCGGTCGACGGCTTGAAGGAGGTACTCCTCGTCAATTCCAAGGTATTGGCCAGCAGTCAGACCTTCTTTTGCGGCATCCTTAGTCTTTGCGAGATAGAGATCAGAGACCTCGCCATCGTTATGTACGTGTATATGGCGACGCTGGAATATCTCTCGGATCTGGTTGGGCGACTCTGTCACCTGGGGAAAGTCGACTTTGACCTTCGTCTGAAACCATTTCATCCACTCTTCGATGCCCCCCTGGCGGATGATTCCCTCGACTTGGCGCTCAATGTGATGGTTTCGTAGCGACTGAATCGAGTCAAACTGATTTATGTCGGCGAACTGAAACTTTATCTCCGTGCCGAATAGCGCCTCGGGCTTAGTTCTTAGAAATGCACGCATGGTTTGGCCGAGGTAGACCTCGCAAGCGCTGACCGTTGAGACCATCAACGATGAATAGAATAGCTCACTTGGCTGTCTAACGATCGCCTCAGGGTTGACGGATAGCATCAAATCAAGGGCGAGAACGCCATCAGTGCTGGTCTCGGATAGCCTTTCATATCCACTGTCCCAAATTGCGGTCATCTTCTCCGCGTGCAGTTTCTGAATATCTGACTTATTCTGGCCCTCTGAATGCAGGCGACCGAGCTCATCGAAATGGTCTCGGTAGGCTATTAGAAGATCGACTAGGATGTCTCGTATTTGGAGGCGTTGGTCCGCGGAGATGGAGACTCCACGCTCGGCGGCTAGAGCATCAACGATATGCGTCAGAGCATCTAGGGAGGGTAGGTGGGGTTTACTCAGATCGACAATTTGCTCTACGCCGTTCAAGACTGTGAGGTATCTCCGAAGGGCGGTGCGAAGCTGAATGCTTGGAGGCGTCGGCGTATCATTGCCTACTTTTTTGCTCGGCGCATCTTCGGCTGCTGGAGCCGCCGCGTCATCATCATTCATGCACGTAAGGTATACCAATGGTTAAGGTCTGCTCCGTCGACCCGCTGACACCTTGCCCAGAAGAACAACGTGCAGTTGTCGGGTTTGATGCACTTGCCCGGATTGCATCTCGCCTACTTCGTGTTACGGATTTGGCCTAGCTCAGCTGGCACGGGACGGCAACTGAGAGCAGCGGACGATCCGGCGCAACAGCGTTCGGGACGCAGTGACCCCCCGCAGGATCCTGACCCGTGTCTCGTCGGGTATCCGACGCTTGCCTAGCCTCGCGAGGCGGCGGGGCTACGCTGCCCAGCGTGACTGCGCCGGAAAAGCCAAACCTTCTCGTGTTCCCTCTGGGGCACAAGAGTCTGCGTTGACTACGCAAACCCTAACCCTCAAGGCAGGCAGCCTTGGCCACTCCTGGCACGCTGCACACATACTCTTGTCTATCCTTACCCTTGGCTGCTGGCTGCCTGTCTATGGCATCCATGCCCTTGTCTCGATTGCTACTCGGGCCACCGTCCAAGTTGAGGTGCCTGAAGGGCACCGAGTGGAGTACCGCAACGGTTGGCCCAACGTTCTTGGGCCAGATGAGCATCTGGAACCGCGTACAGCGAGAGAGAAACTCCTGGTTGTGGCAGGCTATGTGGCGCCGGTGCTAATTCTTGGGGCAGTCGTCTTCGGGGTGGTGATCCGCCAAGGCTGACCGCTAGCGCGCGTCAGAGCATCCGAATCGGCCTGTATGTCAGCAGGAAGTCAGCAAGACGTTTGGTGTCCGCCATTACTCAACGACGTTTGACGGTGGTCGGGGAGCATGCGATGGCATCAGCCGACGTCCGTTGAAGTGCGACGACCAGCGAGATTGACGTTCACACCGAAGAGGTCACTGGTTCGATCCCAGTATCGCCCACGCAGGTCAAAGGCCACCTTCCATTGATGAAGGTGGCCTTTCTGCTCCCCGTACAGCAGCGGAGTACAGCAACGGTCAGCTGTTGAGCGAATCACCAAGCCGCTTGAGCGCTTCGCGGGTCGATTTCGAGGAGACCTGCGTGTATATCTCCATCGTCACTGAGAAGCGAGCGTGCCTGAGAACTTGCATGGCCACGCGAGGATGCACGTCCAAGTCTGCGAGCAGTGAGGCGCACGTCCGGCGGGCGTCGTGCACGGTGATCGGACGAAGCCCCGCGTTGGTGCACCGGGCCTGCCAGGATCGCTGAAAGTTGCGCGGCTCGATTGGGGTGCCGTAGCGGGTGGTGAACACCATGTCGGACTCATGCCATAGCTTGCCGGCCAGTGACCGCGCCTCGACGCGCTGTGCCTTCCGTAGCCGCAGGGCAGCGACGCAGATGTCAGGCAGTGGCAGGACGGCATCCGACGCCTGAGTCTTGGTGTCGCGGTGCAGGAGCTGCCCGCGCACTCGCTGAAGCTGTCGTCCGACGGTGAGCTCTCCGGCGTCCAGGTCGATGTCATCCCACGTGAGCCCGAGCGACTCGCCCTTACGCAGTCCGACGACGAGGACCAGGGCGTAGGCGGCGTAGAGCGGATCTGCGTCTCGGCGGGCCGACTCCAGGAACTTCCGTGCCTCGTCACTGGTCCAGGACTTGCCCCGTCGACGGCGGACCGTCGCGAGGGTCACCGCGGATGCGGGGTTCTTGGTGATGAGGTCTTCGGCCTGGGCGTGCGATAGGGCGGCCCGCAGCGTCGCGCGGATGTCGCTGACGGTGCGGGTCGACGGCGTTGCACCGCAGCAGCGACCAACGGAGCAGCAGCGGCGCTTGTCCTTCGCGCGGGCGGCGTCTTTGCCCTGGGCGCAACACTGGCAGGTCCGAGCCACCTGGTTAATCCACGTCTGCACATCACGGGAGTGCAGCCGGTCAAGGCGCTCCGCGCGGCGCGGGCCGGGGCGCGGCAACCGGCTCCTGACGGAGCCGCCGCCCCGGCCGCCTACGGCGCCGGGGCGGAAAGTCAGCCGGCCCGCAAACCACGCCCCGCCCCGCGCGTCACCCCTGTGTCCGGGAAGGGACCCGGTGACGAGTCCCGGGACTGACCGGGACCACGCGGCAGCCTCTACCTTCCGTCTCTTCCAGCCTCGTGACATCCACCGCGGATCGGTCGACGGTCGGTCGGTCGAGTTGCCGAACGGGATCCGGCAGGCCGCTCACTGGCCCGAG
>NZ_WAAS01000409.1:0-3967 GCF_008806585.1 Micromonospora sp. AMSO12t | reverse complement strand
CCCGTCAGCCCGTCCGCCCGTCAGCCCGTCGCCCGTCAGCCCGTCCGCCCGTCCGCCCGTCCGCCGGAGGCCGGCGGCAGCCACGGCCAGCCGGCGGCGCTGGCCGGAGCGGGCCGGGGGTGGCAGTGGTCGGAGATGACGAGCTGGTCCCAGCGCCCAGCGCCCAGCGCCCTGCGCCCGGCGCCCTGCGCCCGCAGCCCAGCGCCAGTCGCCAGTCGCCGGCCGTGCGGTCAGAGGCAGGAGTGCAGGGCGTCCGCCAGGGCGTCGACCCGGTCGTGGTCGGCCAGGTGCGCCGTGGCGTAGGCGAAGGTGTAGCCGCGTCCGGGATCGGCCCAGGCGGAGCTGCCGCCGATCCCGCCCATGCCCCAGCTGCCGTCCTCCTCCCACTGCATGCCCAGCGTCCAGCGGGTCCGCCGGCCGAGCAGCAGGTCGTCGCCGTCGTACTGGACCCGGGTCGCCTCGGCCACCAGTTCCCGGCTGAACAGCCGTACGCCGTCGAGGACGCCGCCGGCGAGCAGTCCCGCGTAGAGGCGGGCCAGGGCGCCGGCGGTCGAGTGCAGGTTGACGGCCGGCACCTCGGCGCCGCGCCAGAGCGGGCTGTTCACCACCGCCGGGTCCCGGCCGCCGGGCGGGTTGTCCAGCGCCCGCGCCCAGAGCGAACCCGGCTCGCCGGCCGCCCGGTCCGGCCACCCCGGATCGCCGTGGCGCAGGTCGGCGCAGCGGCGCTGGTCCGCCTCGCCCAGGCCGAAGCCGAGGTCCAGCCGCCACGGACCGGCGATCTCCTCGGCCAGGAAGCGGCCCACCGACCGCCCGTCGACCCGCCGCACCAGCTCGCCGACCAGGTGCCCGTACGTCCAGGCGTGCTCGCCCGCGACGGACCCGGGCGGCCATTCCGGCTCGGCGGCGGCGAGGTCGGCGCAGAGCAGGTCCCAGTCGGCGACGGCGGCGGCCGGCCGGGGCACCGGGAAGGCCGGCAGCCCGGCGGTGTGCGCCAACACCTGGCGGACGGTGGCCGGGGCGCGGAAGCCGGGCCAGTGGTCGACGACGGGGTCGTCCAGGTCGAGCCGGCCCCGGCCGACCAGCGCCAGCAGGCAGAGGGCGGCGACCGGCTTGGCGACGGAGTAGACGTTCACCAGCGTGTCCGGCAGCCACGGCTGCCCCGGTGACCGCTCGCCGCCGACGATGTCGACCACCGGCTCGCCGTCGTACCAGATCGCCAGGCCGGCCCCGGTCTCCCGGCCCTCGGCGAGCAGTTCGGCGAAGCAGTCGTGGACGGCGGAGAAGCGGGTGCGCATCCGGCCACGGTAGGAGGCCGGGACGCCGGCGGGCAGCGGATTTCCGGCTCGACCCGCTGGCCGGCCGCCGGGCGGTGCGCGATGCTGGCGGGATGGCGGATCCGGAACTGGTGGACGTGGTCGTGGTCGGGCTCGGGGTCGGCGGCGAGGAGGTGGCCGGGCGGCTCGCCGAGGCGGGGCTGAGCGTCGTCGGCGTCGAGCGTGATCTGGTCGGCGGGGAGTGCCCGTACTGGGGGTGCGTGCCGAGCAAGATGATGATCCGGGCGGCCAACGCGATCGCCGAGGCCCGCCGGGTGGACGGGCTCGCGGGCACCGCCGAGGTCCGGCCCGACTGGGCGCCGGTGGCGAAGCGGATCCGCGAGGAGGCCACCGACACCTGGGACGACACGGTCGCGGTGCAGCGGTTCACCGGCAAGGGCGGGCGGTTCGTCCGGGGCGCCGCCCGGCTCGACGGCCCCGGCCGGGTACGCGTGGGCGAGCGGGTCTTCCAGGCCCGGCACGGGATCGTGCTGGGCACCGGCACCAGACCGTCCGTGCCGCCGGTCGACGGGCTGGCGGACACGCCGTACTGGACCAACCGGCAGGCGATCGAGGTCGAGGAGCTGCCGGAGTCGCTGCTGGTGCTGGGCGGCGGGGCGATCGGGCTGGAGCTGGCGCAGGTCTTCGCCCGGTTCGGGGTCCGGGTCACCGTGGTCGAGGCCCTGGACCGGGTGCTCGCCGTCGAGGAGCCCGAGGCGTCCGAGGTGGCCGCCGCCGCGCTGCGGGCCGACGGGGTGGAGATCCACACCGGGGTGCGGGCGGAGCGGGTCAGCCACGACGGGCGCGGCTTCACCCTGCACGCGGCCGGTGGGGCGCGGTTCACCGCCGAGCGGCTGCTGGTGGTGACCGGTCGCCGGGCCCACCTGGACGAGCTGGGCCTGGACACCGTCGGGGTGGACGCCGGCCGGCGCTACCTGGCCGTGGACGACCGGCTGCACGTGACGGAGGGGATCTGGGCGGTCGGCGACGTCACCGGCGAGGGGGCGTTCACGCACGTCGCGATGTACCAGGCGGGGATCGTCGTCGCCGACCTGCTCGACCACGCCCGGCGCGCCGCAGGCGGGCCCGACCCCAGCGGCACCGCGAGCGCGACGGGTGGCGCGTCGGGCACCACCGGCGTGCGCGGCTCCGCCGGTGCGGTGCCGCGCGCCGACTACCGGGCGCTGCCCCGGGTGACCTTCACCGACCCCGAGGTCGGCGCGGTCGGCCTCACCGAGTCGCAGGCCCGCGAGCGGGGCGTCAACGTGCAGGTCGGCCTCGCCCGGTTGCCGTCGTCGGCCCGGGGCTGGATCCACAAGGCCGGCAACGAGGGCTTCGTCAAGCTGGTCGCGGACGCCGACCAGGGCGTGCTGATCGGCGCGACCTCGGTGGGGCCGGCCGGTGGCGAGGTGCTCTCCGGTCTGGCGGTGGCGGTGCACGCGGCCGTGCCGCTCGCCCGGCTCCGGCAGATGATCTACGCGTACCCGACCTTCCACCGGACGATCGAGGACGCGTTGCGGAACATGTCCTGACGACCGGGCCGCATGCCGCATGCCGCATGCCGCATGCCGGATGCCGGATGGCGGGCAGCGCGCGGCAGCGGAAGGCAATCGTGCGGCAGATGGCTGCTCATTTCTTTCATCGGGATGACGTACGATTGCGGCCGTGACGAAGCGGTTGACCGAAGTTGCCAAGAAGGCGGGCGTCAGCGAGGCCACCGTCAGCCGGGTGCTCAACGGCCGGGACGGGGTCTCCGAGGCGACCCGGACGGCGGTGCTGACCGCGCTGGACGTGCTCGGCTACGAGCGGCCCACCAAGCTGCGCGGCGAGCGCGCCCGGCTGGTCGGGCTGGTGCTGCCCGAGTTGCAGAACCCGATCTTCCCGGCGCTCGCCGAGGTGGTCACCGGATCCCTCGCCCAGCGCGGGTTCACCCCGGCGCTCTGCGCCCGCACCATCGGTGGCGTCTCCGAGATGGACTACGTGGAGATGCTCCTCGACCACCAGGTCTCCGGGGTGATCTTCGCCGGTGGGTCGTACGCGCTCGCCGACGCCCGGCACGACCACTACCGCCGGCTGACCGACCGGGGCCTGCCGGTGGTGCTGGTCAACGCGGGGGTGGACGAGTTGGGCTTTCCCCGGGTCTCCACGGACGACGCGGTGGCGGTGGAGCAGGCGTACGGGCACCTGCGCTCGCTCGGGCACGAGCGGATCGGGATGGTGCTCGGCCCGGAGGGGCACGTGCCGTCCCGGCGCAAGCTGGACGCGATGGCCCAGGCGGCGGGCTGGGGTGACGACACGGCGTACGTGGAGCGCTCCAGCTTCTCCATGGAGGGGGCGCGGGTCGCCGCGACCAAGCTGGTCGAGCGCGGCGTGACCGGCATCGTCTGCGCCAGCGACGTGCTGGCCCTCGGCGCCATCCGGGCCGCCCGACGGCTGGGTCGGGTGGTGCCGACCGACGTGTCGGTGGTGGGCTTCGACGACTCCGCGTTCATGACGTGCACCGACCCGCCGTTGACCACGGTGCGGCAGCCGATCGAGACCATGGGGCAGGCCGCCGTGGACCTGCTGGTCACCCAGATCGAGGGCGCCGGCGTGCTGCACGACGAGCTGCTGTTCGAGCCCGAGCTGGTCGTCCGCGGTTCCACCGCGCCCGC
>NZ_WAAS01000408.1:0-3980 GCF_008806585.1 Micromonospora sp. AMSO12t | reverse complement strand
GGAGGTCAGTGGAAGAAGTGGCGGGTGGAGGTCAGGTACATGGTGACGCCGGCCTGCTTGGCGGCGGCGATCACTTCCTCGTCGCGGATCGAGCCGCCCGGCTGCACGATCGCGCGGACGCCGGCGTCGATGAGGATCTGCGGGCCGTCGGCGAAGGGGAAGAAGGCGTCCGAGGCGCACACCGCACCACGGGCCCGGTCCGCTCCGGCCCGGGCGACCGCGAGCTGCGCCGAGTCGACCCGGTTGACCTGGCCCATCCCGACGCCGACCGTCGCACCGTCCCTGGCCAGCAGGATCGCGTTGCTCTTCACCGCGCGTACCGCCCGCCAGGCGAAGGCCAGGTCACGCAGGGTCGCCTCGTCCGCCGGCTCGCCGGTGGCCAGCCGCCAGTTGGCCGGGTCGTCGCCCTCGGCGTCGATCCGGTCGGCCATCTGCACCAGTACGCCGCCGGTGACCTGCCGCCACTCGGCCGGCAGCGGGGCGTAGGCCGGCGCGTGCAGCAGCCGGATGTTCTTCTTCGCCTGGAGGACCTCCACCGCGCCCTCGTCGAAGCCGGGCGCCACCAGCACCTCGGTGAAGATCTCCGACACCTGCCGGGCCAGCTCGACCGAGACCGGCCGGTTGACCGCGATCACCCCGCCGTACGCGGACACCGGGTCGCAGGCGTGCGCCTTGCGGTGCGCCTCGGCCACGTCGGCGCCGACCGCGATCCCGCACGGGTTGGCGTGCTTGATGATCGCCACCGCCGGCTGGTCGGCGAAGTCGTTGGCCGCCCGCCACGCCGCGTCCGCGTCGACGTAGTTGTTGTAGGACATCTCCTTGCCGTGCAGCTGCTCGGCCTGGGCGAGCCCGGCCGGGCTGGACGGGTCGACGTAGAGGGCCGCCGGCTGGTGCGGGTTCTCGCCGTAGCGCAGCACCGCCTGCCGGCGCAGCGACAGCCCGGCGAAGTCCGGCCAGCCGTCCTCCTCGGGCGCCAGCGTGGCGGCGCACCACTCGGCCACCGCCACGTCGTACTCGGCGATGACGGCGAAGGCGCGGGCGGCCAGCACGCGCCGCTGGGCCAGCGTGAAGCCGCCCTCACCGAGCGCGGCGAGCAGGGCCGGGTACGCGGCCGGGTCGGTCACCACGGCGACCGAGGCGTGGTTCTTGGCGGCCGCCCGGACCATCGCCGGACCGCCGATGTCGATCTGCTCGACGCACTCCTCGACGCCCGCGCCGGAGGCGACAGTGGCCTGGAACGGGTAGAGGTTGGACACCAGCAGGTCGATACCGGCGATGCCGTGCTCGTCGAGCTGGGCGACGTGGGAGTCCTTGCGCAGGTCGGCGAGGAGTCCGCCGTGCACCTTCGGGTGCAGCGTCTTGACCCGCCCGTCGAGGATCTCCGGGAAGCCCGTCACCGTCTCGACCGGGGTCACCGGTACTCCCGCGCCGGCGATGGCCGAGGCGGTGCTGCCGGTCGAGACGATCTCCACCCCGGCCGTGTGCAGCGCCCGGGCCAGCTCGACCAGGCCGGTCTTGTCGTAGACGCTGACCAGCGCCCGCCTGATCGGGCGGCGTTCGTCCTGAGTGGAACTCACGGGACCGTGACCTTTCTTCCGGTGATCGTCCAACCTTCGCGGACCAGGCGGCCCACCTGCTCGACGAGCTGGTGCCGCTCGGCTTCCTTGATGCGCTCGGTGAGCGTCTCGACGTCGTCGCCGTCGTGCACCGGCACGGCGACCTGCGCGACGATCGGGCCGGTGTCCATGCCGGCGTCGACGAAGAAGAGCGTCGCCCCGGTGACCTTCACGCCGTAGGCGAGGGCGTCACGCGGGCCGTGGATGCCGGGGAACGCCGGCAGCAGCGTGTTGTGCGTGTTCAGGTAGCGGTCGCCGAAGGCGGC
Organism: Micromonospora sp. AMSO12t; assembly: GCF_008806585.1. Lineage (NCBI taxonomy): Bacteria > Bacillati > Actinomycetota > Actinomycetes > Micromonosporales > Micromonosporaceae > Micromonospora > Micromonospora sp. AMSO12t. The sequence continues at coordinate 2,098 of NZ_WAAS01000408.1, read as the reverse complement.
CAGGAAGCGCGGGCCGACCAGCTTGAGGAAACCCGCGGAGACGACCAGGTCGGGCCGGTGCTCGGCGACGCGGGCGGTCAGCGCGGCGTCCCAGTCCTCGCGGCCAGGGTGGTCGGCGACCCGCTCGACGAAGGTCGGCACACCTGCCGCGGCGGCCCGGTCCAGACCCGCGATGCCGTCGCGGTCGGCGCCGACGGCCACCACCCGGGCCCCGTACGCCGGATCGACGCTCGCATCGAGCAGGGCCTGGAGGTTGCTCCCGGAGCCGGAGACGAGGACGACGATGCGGGCGACGGGCGCGGGCTCGGTCACCGGGCCACCCTATCGGGCCTGCCGCCGCTTCCATCCGCTGGGCATTGCGACATTCACCGACGACGCGAATGGTCCGGACCAGGTACGCTGCCGGTCGCTCGGGCCCGGCGCGCGTCGGCCCGCACCCGTCAGTGATCCGACGCCCCGCGGGGGTGTCGAGTGGAATGAGGAGTACGCCGAGATGCAGCCCGGATACCAGCCGCAGCAGCCGCAGATCAACAACAACATGACGATGTCGATCGTCGCCATCTTTCTCTTCTGGCCGCTGGCCATCCCGGCGATCATCAACGCCTCCAAGGTGAACCCGCTGCTCCAGCAGGGCGACTACGCCGGGGCCCAGGCCGCCGCCGCCGAGTCGAAGAAGTGGTCCAAGTGGGCGCTCATCGTCGGCATCAGCTGGTACGTGATCGTGCTGGTGTGCTGCCTGCTCGGTGGGCTCGCCGGTGTGATGGGCGGCGACACCTCCACCAGCAGCTACTGACAGATCGGACGAGGAGTCGCATGCAGCCCGGTTACCCCGGACAGGATCCGTACGGCCAGCAGCCGCACCAGGATCCGAACGCGCCGCACCACGACCCGTACGCCCCGCCGCCGGCGGCGCCGTACGGTCAGCAGCCCGCCTCCGGGCAGCCGAACGACCCGTACGCCGCGCCGCAGGATCCGTACGGCCAGCAGAACCCGTACGGTCAGCAGGACCCCTACGGCCAGCAGGACCCGTACGGCCAGCCGCCGACCTCGGGCCAGCCCTACGGGCAGCCGCCCACCTCGGGCCAGCCCTACGGGCAGCCGGCGCCGGGTCAGCCGTACGGGCAGCAGCCGTACCAGGACCCGTACGGCCAGCAGGCGTACTCGCAGCCGCCCATGTACCCCAACGCGGGATTCGCCGCGAAGGGGCCTGGGCAGCAGCAGAACACCCTCGGTCTGGTGTCCATGATCCTCGGCATCGCCTCGATCCCGATGGTCTGCTGCTACCTCGGCATCCCGCTGGGCATCGGTGCGCTGGTGACCGGGTGGATGGGCAAGCAGAAGGCCGCCCAGGGGCTGGCCGACAACAACGGTCAGGCCCTCGCCGGCCTGATCTGTGGCGCCATCGGCGTCGTGCTCGGCCTGCTCCAGATCATCTTCCTGGGCTTCAGTCTGACGCTGCCCAACCAGCCCTGACCGTCATGCGACAGGGGCGTCCCGGCCCGTCCGGGGCGCCCCTTCGGCGTCTTCCGGCCCCTCAGCGGGGCGCGCGGGACAGCACCCGGGTCGCGGCGGCGCCGATCAGCGCCCCGACCGTGACGACCGCGGTCGCCACCGCCGCCACCTGCCAGGCGACGGGCCCCACCTGGACCAGCCGGCCGCCGCCGAGCGATCCGGCGGAGGCGGCCGCGGCGGCGCCCAGCAGCAGACCGGCCACCGGGCCGGCGAGCGCCGCCGCCCCGAGCAGCGGCCCCCAGCGCAGCGGTGCCCGGTCGTCGGCGGCGAGCCGGAGCAGCCGGCGGGCCAGCAGCCAGCCCGCGGCCATCCCGGCGAGGACCGGCACCGCGAGCAGCCCGGCGCCGAGCCCGTCGACCGGCCCGCGCGGCAGCCCGGCCAGCAGCGGTACGGCCGGCAGCGCCCCCACGGAGACCTCGCTGGTGCGTACCGCCGTGTCGGTGCCGACGGCGAAACCCGGGCCGAGCAGGTAGCTGACCGACCAGATTGTGGCGTTGGGCGCGTAGGCGAGGCTGACCAGCGTGATCCCGGCCTGGCCGGCGACCCCGGTGCGGTAGGCCCCGATCAGGTCGGCGGCGTCCCCGCC
>NZ_WAAS01000407.1:0-4014 GCF_008806585.1 Micromonospora sp. AMSO12t | reverse complement strand
GACAGGGCACGGACGGGACGGGGCCCGTGGCGCGTCGCGCCACGGGCCCCGTGCGGGTGTCCGTCAGAGGTACTGGCCGGTGTTGCTGGCGGTCTCGATGGACCGGCCGGCCTCCGCGCCCTTGCCGCCGGAGACGAGCGTGCGGATGTAGACGATCCGCTCGCCCTTCTTGCCGGAGATCCGGGCCCAGTCGTCGGGGTTGGTGGTGTTGGGCAGGTCCTCGTTCTCCCGGAACTCGTCGACGCAGGCGTCGAGGAGGTGCTGCAGGCGCAGGCCCTTGCGTCCGGAGGTGAGGAACTCCTTGATGGCCATCTTCTTGCCCCGGTCGACGATGTTCTGGATCATCGCGCCGGAGTTGAAGTCCTTGAAGTAGAGGACTTCCTTGTCGCCGTTGGCGTAGGTGACCTCGAGGAAGCGGTTCTCCTCGGTCTCCGAGTACATCCGCAGCACGACCGCGTCGATCATCGCCGCGACGGTGGCCTGGGGGTCGCCGCCGTGCTCGGCCAGGTCGTCCGGGTGCAGCGGCAGCCCGGCGAGGATGTACTTGGTGAAGATGTCCTTGGCCGCCTCGGCGTCCGGCCGCTCGATCTTGATCTTCACGTCGAGTCGGCCGGGTCGCAGAATCGCCGGATCGATCATGTCTTCCCGGTTGGAGGCGCCGATGACGATGACGTTCTCCAGCCCCTCCACGCCGTCGATCTCGCTGAGCAGCTGCGGGACGATGGTGTTCTCCACGTCGGAGGAGACACCGGAGCCCCGGGTCCGGAAGATCGAGTCCATCTCGTCGAAGAACACGATGACCGGTGTGCCCTCGCCGGCCTTCTCGCGGGCCCGCTGGAAGATCAGCCGGATGTGCCGCTCGGTCTCGCCGACGTACTTGTTGAGCAGCTCCGGGCCCTTGATGTTGAGGAAGAAGCTGGTGTGCTTCTCCTTGCCCTCCCGCTCGGCGATCTTCTTCGCGAGCGAGTTGGCCACCGCCTTGGCGATCAGCGTCTTGCCGCAGCCGGGCGGACCGTAGAGCAGGATGCCCTTCGGCGGGCGGAGCTGGTGCTCGCGGAACAGGTCGGCGTGCAGGAAGGGCAGTTCCACCGCGTCGCGGATCTGCTCGATCTGCGAGTGAAGGCCACCGATGTCGGTGTAGTCGACGTCGGGCACCTCCTCCAGGACCAGTTCCTCGACCTCGCTCTTCGGGATCCGCTCGTACGCGTACGCCGAGCGGGGCTCGATCATGAGCGAGTCGCCGGCCCGGATCGGCGAACCGATCAGGGTGTCGGCGAGGTGCACGATGCGCTCCTCGTCGGAGTGCGAGACCACCAGGGCCCGGTCGCCCGGGCTGCCGTCGGGACCCGCGAGGATCTCCTTGAGCATCGCCACCTCGCCGACCCGCTCGAAACCGAACGCGTCGACGATGTTGAGCGCGTCGTTGAGCAGGACCTCCTGGCCGCGCCGCAGCTCGGCGACGTCCAGCGAGGGCGAGACGGCGACACGGAGCTTGCGTCCGCCGGTGAAGACGTCCACCGTGCCGTCGTCGTGCCGTGCAAGGAAGACGCCGTAACCACTCGGCGGTTGCGCGAGGCGGTCGATCTCCTCCTTGAGCGTCACGATCTGCGCGCGAGCCTCCTTGAGGGTGCTCACGAGCCGGTCGTTGTTCTCGGTCAGCCGCGCCAACTGTGCCTGGGTGGCCGCCAGCCGCTCTTCGAGCTGCCGGACGTGTCGGGGGCTTTCGGTCAACTTGCGCCGCACCAGAGCGAGTTCCTCTTGAAGGAACGCGACCTGCGTGGAGAGATCGTGGGCCTCCTTCTCCCACCGTGCGGCGCGCGAGTCCGCGTCGTCGCTGCGTGCCACGTCCCACCTCCCCGGGGGGCTTGAACGTTCTGCCCTAACACTAGCCGCTATGAGGCCGATTCGGTCCCACGCAACGCGCTCGTCACCGAACCTTGATCGCGAAGGGTGGCCCGGGGGGCCGGTACGGGCGTTCGGGTACCGTCGAGGCGTGGGACGGGAGAACATGGGGGGTGCGCCGTGGCGCAGGTCGTGACGGACGAGTTGCAGGTCTGGGTTGACCAGGATCTCTGCACGGGCGACGGGCTCTGCGTGCAGTACGCGCCCGAGGTCTTCGAGTTCGACGTCGACGGGCTGGCGTACGTCAAGGGCCCCGACGGCGAGCTGCGGATGGCGCCGGGCAGCCGGGTCGACGTGCCGGAGCACCTGCGCCTCGAGGTGATCGACTCGGCGAAGGAGTGCCCGGGCGAGTGCATCCACGTGGTGCGCGGCAGCGACGGCGTCGAGGTGGCCGGCCCGGAGGCCGAGGAGGACTGACGGCCCGGCCCTCCCGCGCGAGCGCGGGGGAGGATCGAGACGTCCGGGAACCCCGCCTGCGCGGACCACCCGGGCGTACGCCTCAGAGCATCGGTCGGCCGACCACCGAGGCGACCAGGCGGGCGAACTCCTCCAGGCGGGCGATCTGTCCGGCGCCGCCGTCGTCGAGGGTCTTGCCGAAGCGCAGCGCGTCGTGCCGGGGCGCGCCCACCGCCTCGTCGCTGGGCGGCGCCTCGTCCAGCGAGGTGAGCAGCAGGTAGACGTCGATGCTGTCCACCCGGATCCCGCCGTCCTCGGCGCGGGTGAGCCGGCGCCGGCAGCCGACCTCGGTCACCGTGGAGACCGGCACCACCCGCAACGACGAGGTCATCGAGCCCGGTGGCCCCTCCTCCGGCGGCACGTCCTCGCCGTGCCAGAGGACGAGGCGGCTGCCGTCGCAGACCACGACCTCCTGCCACACCCCGTTGACCTCGTTGACGAAGCGTTCCAGGGTGAAGCCGAGCACCGAAGCGCCGCGCAGCACCCCACCGAGCGCCTCGAGCGCGACGTCGGGGTCCCGCAGGTACGCCCGGGCCGCCGATTCGAGGTCCTGGTAGGGCGACCAGTCCGGGAACACCGCCGGCAGGTCGCCCCCGCCGAAGCCGGGCCGGCTCATGACACCTCCCCGTGCCCGGCCCGCCGGCAAGCGCCGACGGGCGGGATCCGTCCGTTCACTCCTCGTCGCCCCGCTGCACCGTCACGGCCGTTCCGTGTCCTCGGCCGCCTGCTGCGCCGAGGCAGCCGCCGCCTGCCTGGCGGCCTCGGCCTCGCGCAGCGCCTGGCGGCGTTCGGCGTACGCCTCGGCGCCCTTGCTGGGCTTGCGGCGCCGCGGCGGTGCGGTGACGCCGGGGGCGAGCTTACGCGCGGAGACGAGGAACGCGGTGTGCGCGATCATGCGGTGGTCCGGGCGCACGGCCAGACCCTCGGCGTGCCAGTCGCGCACCAGCGACTCCCAGGCCCGCGGCTCGGTCCAGCCGCCGCGCTCACGCAGCGCCTCGACCAGCTCGGACAGCTGCGGGGTGGTGGCGACGTAGCCGATGAACACGCCACCGGGCACCAGCGCCCGCTCGACCATGTCGAGGGTCTCCCACGGGGTGAGCATGTCGAGGATGATCCGGTCGAAGCCGGTCTCGGCGCACCCGGCGACGTCGCCGACGTGCAGGTGCCACGCCGGGTGCGGCCCGTTGAAGAACGCCTCGACGTTGCGCCGGGCGATCTGGGCGAAGTCGTCGCGCACCTCGAACGAGTGCAGCTCGCCCCCCGTGCCGACCGCACGCAGCAGGGAGCAGGACAGCGCGCCGGAGCCGGCGCCGGCCTCCAGGACCTTGGCGCCGGGGAAGATGTCGCCCATGGCGACGATCTGGGCGGAGTCCTTCGGGTAGATCACCTGGGCGCCGCGCGGCATGGAGAGCACGTAGTCCGACAGCAGCGGTCGCAGGGCCAGGAACGCGGTGCCGCCGCCGGTGGTGGTGACCACGCTGCCGTCGGGCAGGCCGATCAGCGCGTCGTGCTCCAGGATGCCGCGGTGGGTGTGGAACGCCTTGCCCGGCTCCAGGGTGACCGTGTGCATCCGCCCCTTGGGGTCGGTCAGCTGCACCCGGTCGCCGATCCGGAACGGGCCGCGGTGCACGGGGGGCAGCGCCGGGGTGTCGGCGG
>NZ_WAAS01000406.1:0-4085 GCF_008806585.1 Micromonospora sp. AMSO12t | reverse complement strand
GAGGGGCGGCGGCCGGCGCGGGGCCGGCGGCGGCCGGCGGCACGTCGGTGCCGGCGAGGGTGAGCCGGCGCTCCATGCGTTCGAGGCGCTGGAGCAGGCCGCCGGTGCTGTCGTCGGCGCCGGGCAGCAGCATCCGGGCGCAGATCAGCTCCAGCAGCAGCCGGGGCGCGGTGGTGCCGCGCATCTCCACCAGGCCGTTGTGCACGATGTCGGCGCAGCGGGACAGCGTGGCCGGGCCGAGCCGCTGGGCCTGGGCGGCCATCCGCTCGATCTGGTCGGCCGGGCCGTCGATGAGGCCCTTGGCGGCGGCGTCCGGCACCTGCTGGAGCACGATCAGGTCGCGCAGCCGCTCCAGCAGGTCGGAGGCGAACCGGCGCGCGTCGTGCCCGGCCTCGGCGACCCGGTCGACGGTCGCGTACGCCGTCGCGCCGTCCCCGGCCGCCAGCGCGTCGCACATCTCGTCGATGAGGGCGGCGTCGGTCACGCCGAGCAGGGCGGCGGCCCGGGAATAGGTGACGCCCTCCGGCCCGGCCCCGGCGATGAGCTGGTCGAGCACGGAGAGGCTGTCCCGGGCGCTGCCGCCGCCAGCGCGCACCACCAGCGGGAAGACCGCCGGCTCGACGGCGACGTTCTCGGCCTCGCAGAGCTGCTCCAGGTAGGGCCGGAGCACCTTCGGCGGGATCAGCCGGAACGGGTAGTGGTGGGTCCGCGACTTGATCGTGCCGAGGACCTTCTCCGGCTCGGTAGTCGCGAAGATGAACTTGACGTACTCCGGCGGCTCCTCGACCAGCTTGAGCAGGGCGTTGAAGCCGGCCGACGAGACCATGTGGGCCTCGTCGATGACGTAGATCTTGAAGCGGCTCTTGGCCGGCGCGAAGATCGCCTTCTCGCGCAGCTCGCGGGCGTCGTCGACGCCGCCGTGGCTGGCCGCGTCGATCTCCAGTACGTCGATCGAGCCGCCGTCGGTGGCCAGCTCGCGGCAGGAGTCGCACTGCCCGCACGGCTCCGGCGTCGGGCCCTGCTCACAGTTCAGCGAGCGGGCCAGGATCCGGGCGCTGGAGGTCTTGCCGCAGCCGCGTGGGCCGGAGAAGAGGTAGGCGTGGTTGAGCCGCCCGCTGCGCAGCGCCTGCGACAGCGGCTCGGTGACGTGCTCCTGCCCGATGACCTCGGCGAAGGTACGCGGCCGGTACTTGCGGTAGAGCGCCAGTGCCACTCGTCCCGCCTCCTCTCGACCGAGCCATTCTGCGCCGGTCGGGCGCGGGTGACCACCCACCACCCCGTGACCTGACCCGCAGGGACGTTACCGGGACCCGGAGACAAAAAGGCCTCCCGTGCACCCGGCAGAGCCCGCTTATCCTTGCTGCCTTCCGGCCCTGGGGAGGTTCACGAGATACCGCCGCACGGGAGGTACCGCCAACCCTACCCGACGCCACGTCGATCTTCAGGGGGTGGTGGGGTGGCCCACCCGCCGGGGACCTGTATCCTCGTCTGCGGAGGATTCGCCTAGAGGCCTAGGGCGCACGCTTGGAAAGCGTGTTGGGTTAACACCCTCACGAGTTCGAATCTCGTATCCTCCGCTCGCTGAGCAGCACGAACGCGAGGGCCGACCCCCATCGGGGACGGCCCTCGTACCGTTTCTGCCGAGCGCCACGGCGGCTCCCCTGGTTACGCTCCTCCGACCTGTGTCGATGCCTCATCGACGATCGGTCGGTGGCGGTCGCGCCTCTCGACGGGTGAGGTCGGAAGGGGCGACCCGCTTGGGCAAAAATCCGCGCTGGCTGCTCTGGACGCAACTGGTCGCGATGTCCTGCGTCCTTCTCTCCCAGGTGGGGTCCGGGTTCGACCGACCGCTGGAGATCGTCGTCGGCTGCGGGGCGGCCGGGATGGCGCTGTACTGTGTCGCCGCGCTGATCATCGGCCGCACCAGCGGCAACGCCGAGAAACCCGATGCCGGGTGAGCGAGCGGCCGACCGACCCGGAGTTCGACGAATGCGACTGCCCGGAGAAGGTCGACGCGGCCTTGGCGCGTACGGAGCCCGGGGCCGGGCCGGCGCTTCTCTGGCTGGTGCTGGACGAGTTCCACCCGCCTGCCGTCGTCCTTCCCCGGATCAAGCGCGGGCTCCGGTCGCGGGACGCGCAGACCAGGGGGAACGCGTTGCAGTCGCTGGGTCACTTCGGGCGCCTGCACCGCGACGTCGACGTCGAGTCGCTGGCGCTGCTCCGGGGCGCGCTGCGCGACCGCACCCCGCTCGGTGGCTGTCAGCTACGCGGCTACGCCGACAACGCGGCGGACGACATCGGCACGTTCGTGCCCCGGCACCGTCTGCCCCGCTGGCTGCGCCGCCGCCACGCCGGGCCCTGGCGACCGCGCCGGCTGCGACGGTGAACGCCGCCGACGAAGCGACTGGTCACGGCGTGATCCCTGCCGCACGTCGATCAGGAAACACCGCCCGCGTCCTACGCTGACAGCCGCATCCGACAGCGAGACAACCGGGCGGCGGCGACCTGCGGGCGTCGACCGGCCCGGGGAGAGCGCGGACACAGGTGAACGCAACGCTGAACGTCGCCGACGGGCTGGCCGTGCTGGCTGCCGGGGTCGCGGCGGGAGCCATCAACGCGGTGGTGGGCTCGGGCACGCTGGTGACCTTCCCGGTCCTGCTCTCCCTCGGCTATCCGCCCGTGGTGGCGAACGTGTCCAACACCGTCGGGCTGGTGCCGGGGTCGTTCACCGCGGCGTACGCCTATCGCCAGGAACTGGCCGGGCACGGCCGGCTGCTGGCCCGCCTGGGTCTCGCCGCCGTGCTCGGCGGGATCACGGGCGGCGTACTGCTGCTGCTCCTGCCGCCCGGTGCGTTCCGGGCGATCGTGCCGGTGCTGATCGTCCTGGCGTTGGTGCTCGTGGTGGTGCAGCCGCGGCTGGCGCGGGCGTTGGCCCACCGGCGGCCGGTCGCGGACGACGCGGGCGCGTCGTCGGCGGGCGGTCAGGCGGTACGGCGGGCGGGGCCGCTGCTGCTGCTCGGCGTCTTCGGCACGGGGGTGTACGGGGGCTACTTCGGCGCCGCCCAGGGAGTGTTGCTGCTGGGGCTGCTCGGCGTGCTGCTCTCGGCCGACCTGCGCTGGGTCAACGGGGTGAAGAACGTGCTCGCCGGCCTCGTGAACGGGGTCGCGGCGGTCCTCTTCGTCGCCGTGGGATCGGTGGCGTGGCAGCCGGCGCTGCTGATCGCGGCGGGTTCCGTGGTGGGCGGCCTGATCGGCGGCCGGTGGGGACGCCGGCTGCCGCCGGTGGCGTTGCGCGCCACGATCGTGGTCGTCGGGCTCGCCGCCCTGGTCAACCTGCTGCGCTGACCACCGACCCGGGTACGGGCCGCACCGGACGAATCCGGGCGGCGCGACAACGGGTGGGCGCGGCAACGAGCGGGCACGGCCACGGGTGGGCGCGGCTCGGCGGGCGGTCATCCGCGTGGGCGGGCCCAGGAGACGAAGCGGTCGGCTAGTTGGGCCGGGCTCACGCCGGGGTCGAGTGCGACGAGCTGTGCGGCGGCCTCGACCTGGAGAGTCGCCAGGTGGACGGTGAGCGCGGCGCGGTCGTGGCGGTACTCGCCGAGCAGCCGCAGCTTCGCCGGCGAGCAGGGCCAGGCAATGCCGCACGCCCGGCACCGCCACGTGGGCCGGGTCGGGACGTGCTCCCGGGTGCGGCGGCTCACCGCGCCGCCGGTCCCGCAGACCCGACCCGGTCCACCGACCCGGGTTGCTCCGTCCCGAGCCGGTCCACCGTCCCGAGCCGATCAGCCGTCCCGGGCTGTTGAGCCGCCCCGAGCCCGTCCGCAGCCCGGACCCGGGGCGTATCGGTGGCGATCACCCGGGCGCGGTCGACGCGGATCGAGGCGAAGCGCTCGCGGGGGCGGAGGGTGCCGTCGGCGTTCACCTGATGGCCGCGTACCTCGGCCCAGAGCCGACCCTCGAACGGGCCGACGCTCAGCACCTCGGTGACGCGCAGCGTCAGAGGGCCCTCGCCGAAGCGGTAGGCGTCGTCGGGAACGCGGATGGTCGTACCGGCGGGCCATCCCACCGGCCGGCTCCGGGCG
>NZ_WAAS01000405.1:0-4097 GCF_008806585.1 Micromonospora sp. AMSO12t | reverse complement strand
CGCCGGGGGGCCCGCAGCGGGGGACCGCCGCCGAGGCGGGCGACGGGGCGATGACGGCGGTGCCGAGCAGGACCGCGGCCGCTCCACCGAGGACCGCGCGGGCACCGCGCCCGCCTCGGCGGGCCGGCCCGGTCCCGCCCGGTCGGAAACTCTCGCGCACGCGGTGAGATTACCGCCGAGGGCCGGAGCGGCGTGCCGCCGCCCGGACCCCTCGTCAGGAACGCTCGCTGGCCTCGGCCGGCTCCTGGTCGTCGGCGAAGAGGGCGAGGAGGGCGCCGACCTGCCGGTCCGCTTCGGCGGGGTGTCGGAACCGCCCGGCGGGGTTGAGCGTGTACTCGTTGCGTCGGCCCACCCGGGTGCGGTTCAGGTAGCCGCCGGCCTCCAGGTCGGCGACGATCGCCTGCGCGGCCCGCTCGGTGACGCCCACCTCGTCGGCGACGTCGCGGAGCCGGGCGGTGGGGTTGCGGGCGATGGCGAGCAGCACGTGCCCGTGGTTGGTGAGGAAGGTCCAGTTGCGGGTGCTCCCGTTCTCCCCTGTCGTCGCCATGCCCGCCATCGTATGGCCCCTGCTTCGTGTTTTCCTGCGCGCCCTCGCGGCCGAGGGACGCGCGGAGGCCCGGCCGCCGTCGCATCGGGCCGCCGGACATATGAAATGCATATCACGCATCCCTTGACGTATCTTGCAGTGCGTGTGACGGTGGTGGCAGCCCGCGTCCAGCGTCGGCCCGGGTGACCAGGCCGTTCACGTGAGGTAGCGAGGTGTGGGATGAGTCGTCCCGGATCGCCAGGAACCCAACCGGGCCCGGAGCGGACGCTCCCGGCGCCGGCCACGGGCGGGACCCCGGCCGACGTCGGCACCGCGTTCGCCGTCCCCGCGAGTCCCGAGCAGGCGCTCGCCGAGCTGCACGCCGGTAACCGGCGGTTCGTGACCGGCGCCCCGCGCCACCCCAACCAGGACGCCGGGCACCGCGCCGCGGTCGCCGACGGGCAGCACCCCTTCGCGGTGATCGTCGGTTGCTCCGACTCCCGGCTCGCCGCCGAGATCATCTTCGACCGCGGCCTCGGTGACCTCTTCGTGGTCCGCACCGCCGGGCACACCATCGGTCCCGAGGTGCTGGGCAGCGTGGAGTACGCCGTCACGGTCCTGGGCACGCCGCTGGTGGTGGTGCTCGGGCACGACTCCTGCGGGGCCGTCCAGGCGGCGCGTACGGCGGCCGCCACCGGCACCCCGCCGGTCGGGCACCTGTGCGCCGTGGTGGACGCCGTGGTGCCCAGCCTGCGCCGGGCCGCCGCCGAGGGCGTGGACGACATCGACGGGATCGTCGACATCCACATCGCGCACACCGTCGAGGCGATGCTGGGCCGCTCCGCCGTCCTCGCCGCGGAGGTGGCTGCCGGCCGTTGCGGGGTGGTCGGCATGTCGTACCGGCTGACCGCCGGCGAGGTGCGGACGGTGGCCGAGGTGCCCGCCGCTGCGGCCGACGCGCCGGAGGCGGCGGCCAGCGCCGCGCTCGCCTGAACAACCACCCACCCACCGCCCGCCTGTCACCGCCCTGGCGGGCGGGTCCGTACGACGAAACAGGGCCGCCCCGCGTTCGGCGGGGCGGCCCTGTCCGCGCTCTCGGCTGTGCCGCGCGCGTGCGTGCCTACCAGAGGGACACGTGGACGTGGTCGGTGTGGTTCGACGGACCGCTGTAGGAGCTCCAGCCCGTCGCCGGGAACCAGATCTGTCTGTTCCAGATCACGTAGTAGACGCCGAGCCGGTCGGCGTTGCGGACCAGGAACGCGGTCAGGTTGTTGCCGTACATGTAGGTGTCGTCGTTGTGCCAGGGGGAGAAGCCGCTCTTCTGCAGCGACCAGTCGCAGGCCCGGCCCTTCGGGTGCTCGTAGGGCCCGCCGGGGCGGTAACAGCCGACGAACCGGTTGAAGCCGGCCCGCTTGACCTCCTTGTACATGTGCAGGGTGCGCGCGGTGATGCGGCCGGAGGTGGTGGGGTCGGCCTCGGTGGGTGACAGCGGCGTCCAGTCGCCGTCGGCCGCCCGCCCCGGCGCGATCTTCGCCACCGGCGAGGTGGCGACCACCTTGCCGCTGGTCAGCCCTCTGCCGCCGACCAGCGCGAGCGCCTTCTCCGCCTCCCGCTTGCCGCGCGCCATCTCGTTCGTCAGCTTCTGCTGTTCGCGGACCTCGGTGTCGAGCGCCAGCTTGGCCTGCTCGGCGCGGTCCTTGACCGCGTTCACCTCGGCGAGCTTCTTGGAGTTGACCAGGTTGAGCTCGTCGAGGGCGGCGGCGCGCTTGACGAACGAGTCGGGGCTGGCGGTGTCCAGCAGCATGGACACCGCGCCGATCCGCCCGGTGCGGTAGGACTGGGCGGCGATCTGGCTGACCTGGGGAGCCAGCGCGTTCAGTTCGGCCTGCGCCCGGGAGACCTCCAGGGCCAGTTCGAGCTGGCGCTTCTTCGACTTCGCCAGCTTCGCCTTGGCCTGCACGTAGGACCGGTTCCGGGCCTCGATGAGGTCGTCGAGCAGCTTGGGCTCGTCGTCCCCGTGCCCGGAGGGCTTGGGCGGGGTGGGCGCGGCCGCCGCCGGGAGAGGCCCGGCGAAGACCGCCAGAGCGGCGAGTACGGCCACCACGGGCGTCAGCCAGCGGCGTAGGGGTGCCGTCACAGTTTTCCCTTCCGTCGACCGCCGACCGGGTTAGCTGACGGGTTCGGGGCGGAAGTGGCCCCTACCGCTGTCGCGGATTCACCCCACGTACCTGGGTCCCCGGTTCGCCTCGCGGCGATTGGGCGGCGGCACCGCAGGCGCCGCTGCGCGCCTTCGGCGGTGACCGGCAGCGAGGTTACCCGAGAACGCTCCCGGGGATCTACGTCCCTAAGCCGACTAAATGCGTTATTTCGTAATGGCGGACGGTGACCAGTGACGCATTTATCAGGACGAACGTCCTGTTCGGTCACGCTGAGGAGCGTCACCATGCGGTGTCCGTACTTCTGTGCCCATCGGGCCATCCGGCGGGAGCGGCGGACGGCGTGTCCCCACGCGGCCCGCTGAGGGCCTCCAGCGCCTCGGACCGGTCGGTGGCCGGCCGGGGCGTCGGCGCGGGCGCGGTGGCGGCGCGGTCGGTCGCGTCCCCGCCGCGTCGGCCGGCCGTGGTCACCAGGGCCGCCAGCGCGGTGGTCAGCGGCACGGCGGCGATCAGGCCCAGGGTGGCGACCGCGCTGCGGACGATCTCCTGGGCGAGGAACTCGCTGGTGAGAAGTTGGGTCACCGCCCGCGAGTCGGCGGTCAGCAGGAGCAGCACCGGCAGCGAGGCGCCGGCGTACGCCAGCACGATGGTGTTCACCGTCGAGGCGATGTGCGCCCGGCCGACCCGGGTCGCCGCCCGGTAGAGCTGCGTCCGGGACAGCCCGGGGTTGGCGTGCGCCAGCTCGGTGACCGTGGCGGCCTGGGTCACCGTGACGTCGTCCAGCACGCCGAGGGAGCCGATGATGATCCCGGCCAGCAGCAGCCCGTGCAGGTCGACGTCGGCCTGGTACATCGACAGCGTGGTGGCGTCCTCGGAGCCGAACCCGGTCAGGTGGGTCGCGGCGGTGGCGATCGTGCCGAGGACACCGGTCAGCACCAGGCTGCCCAGCGTGCCGAGCACGGCGACCGAGGTCTGCGCCGTCACGCCGTGGGTCAGGTAGAGCACCACGAACATGATCAGAGCGGCGCCGACGACCGCGACCAGCAGGGGCGGGTTCCCGGCGCTGATGCCCGGCAGCACGAAGGTCAGCAGGATGGCGAAGCTCGCCGCCAGGCCGCCCAGCGCGGCCAGCCCACGCCACCGCCCGAAGGCGACGATGGCGGCCGCGAAGAGCGCCACCAGCCAGACCAGCGGCTTGCCGCGCTGGTGCTCGGCGATGTTGTAGGTGCTGGCCGTGGGGTCGGCGGGGTCGGTGAGCTCGACCAGGATGATCTCGTCGTCCACGGCGACGGTCGGCGCGCCGGGGCCCACGGGCACCGGCGTCTCCACCTGCTGGCCGGCGTCGGGGCCGTCCTGCACCCGTACGGTGACCGTGCCGCAGGGGCCCTGTGGCGCGTCGGGGCTCCCCTCCGGGG
>NZ_WAAS01000404.1:0-4134 GCF_008806585.1 Micromonospora sp. AMSO12t | reverse complement strand
GATAGAGTTACGGCGGTCATGGCGGAGGGGAAACGCCCGGTTACATTCCGAACCCGGAAGCTAAGCCCTCCAGCGCCGATGGTACTGCACTCGGGAGGGTGTGGGAGAGTAGGACACCGCCGGACAACTTTTCCAGTCGAGGGCCGCCCCATCCGGGTCGGCCCTCGACTGCGTAGCGTCGTAGGTGACGCAATGAGGAAGGATGTACCTGTGAGTTCAGGATCGCAGGGCGGAGATCGTCCCCGTCGCTACGAAGACCGTTCGGGTGGACGCGAGGGAGCGCCGCGCCGCGACGACCGGCCCCCGTACCGCGAGGACCGGGGCGGCCAGCGCGGCGGATACGCCGGCGGCGACCGCCGTGACGGCGACTCCCGTGCTGGCGACCGCCGAGAGGGCGGCTTCCGGTCCGGTCCGCGTGACGGCGACTCCCGCGGCGGTGGCGCCCCTCGTCGGGACGCCGGCGACCGCCAGGGCGGCTTCCGCAGCGACCGTGAGGGTTCCCGGGGCGGCGACCGCCGCGAAGGTGGCTTCCGTCGAGACGGTGACGAGCGCTCCGGCGGCTTCCGTGGCGGCGACCGTCCGGGTGGCTTCCGTGGTGGTGACCGCGAGGGTGGTTTCCGTGGTGGTGACCGTCGTGAGGGTGGTTTCCGTTCGGGTCCGCCGCGTGAGGGCGGCTACCGTGGTGGCGACCGTCGTGAAGGTGGCGACCGTCCGGGTGGCTACCGGGGCGGTGACCGCGAAGGTGGCTACCGGGGCGGAGAACGCCAGGGTGACCGTCGTGAGGGCGGCTTCCGGGGCGGAGAGCGTCGCGACGAGCGGCGGGAGCGTCCGGAGGCGGCGGGGGAGCGTACGGCGGGCCCCGCGCTGCCCGACGAGATCGTCGCGACCGACCTCGACAAGGACGTCCGGGCCGAGCTGCTCTCGCTGGCGAAGCCGGTCGCCGAGACGGTCGCCCGGCACCTGGTGGCGACGGGTCAGCTGATCGACGAGGACCCGGCCGAGGCGCTGGCGCACGCGCTGGCGGCCCGTCGGCTGGCGTCCCGGATCGCGGCCGTCCGCGAGGCGGTCGGCCTGGCCGCGTACCACGCGGGGGAGTGGCAGACCGCGATCGCGGAGCTGCGTACGTACCACCGGATGAGCGGGTTGCAGAGCCACCTGGCCGTGCTCGCGGACTGCGAGCGGGCGCTGGGCCGGCCCGAGCGGGCGATCGACCTGTTCCGTGGCGCGGACCGGGAGAAGCTGGACCAGGCCGTGGCGACCGAGCTGCTGATCGTGGCGGCCGGGGCGCGCGGCGACCTGGGCCAGAAGGACGCCGCGGTGGCCATGCTCCAGGTTCCCGAGCTGACGAGCGAGACGGCCGAGCCGTGGACGGCCCGGCTGCGGTACGCGTACGCCGACGCGCTGCTCGCCGTCGGTCGTCGTGACGAGGCCCGCGAGTGGTTCTCCCGCGCCGCCGACGTCGACACCGAGGGCGAGACCGACGCCGCCGAGCGGCTGCTGGAGCTCGACGGTGTGGTGATCGAGGGCGACGAGGAGGACGAGGAGTCCGCCGAGGCGATCGCCTCCGGCCCCGGCGCCCCGGGTGCGGTACCGGCCCGGCCGGACGCCGACCTCGCCGGCGACACGGAGCCGACCGCCGACGCCGACGCCGACGCCGACGCCGACGAGGACGAAGACGACGACGAAGGTGACGAGGACGACGAGCAGGACGAGCATTACGAGGACGACGAGCAGGACGGGGCCGCGGTCGCGGCGGTGCCGTCGGACGACCTGACCGACGACGAGCTGACCGACGACGAGGCAAGCACCGTCGCCGCCGGTACGCCCGGCGACGACAGCGGGGCCGCCACCGGCGGTGGCGAGCCCACCGCCTCCGGCGGGTCGGACACCGCGCAGCGATGACGAGGGGTGCCGGGGAACGGCTGGTCGACGGGTACGCCTTGGTCGTCTTCGACCTGGACGGCGTGATCTACCTGATCGACCGGCCGGTCCCCGGCGCGGTCGAGGCCGTCGGCCGGCTGCACGCCGAGGGCCGGTCGGTGGCGTACGCGACCAACAACGCCTCGCGCCGCTCCAGCGAGGTGGCCGACCTGCTCACCGGGATGGGTGTGCCCGCCCGGCCCGAGGAGGTGCTCACCTCGGCGGCGGCCGCCGCGGAGCTGCTTCGCGACCAGCTTCCCGCCGGAGCCGCGGTGCTGGTCGTCGGCACCGAGGCTCTGCGGGCCGAGCTGCGCGCGGTCGGGCTGACCCCGGTGTCCCGGGCCGACGAGTCGCCGGTCGCGGTGGTGCAGGGGTTCGGCCCGCAGGTCTGCTGGGCGGACCTGGCCGAGGCCTCGGTGGCCGTACGCGGCGGCGCGACCTGGGTCGCCACCAACACCGACCCGGCCCTGCCCAGCGATCGTGGACCACTGCCGGGCAACGGTGCCCTGGTCGCCGTGCTGCGCACCGCGCTGCGCCGGGATCCCGACGTGGTCGTCGGCAAGCCGGAGCCGGCCCTGTTCACCACGGCGGCCCGACGTGCCGGCGAGGGCCGGACGTTGCTGGTCGGCGACCGGCTGGACACCGACATCGAGGGTGCCCGGCGGGCCGGACTGGACAGTCTGCTGGTGCTCACCGGCGTGAGTGACGCGGCCGAGCTGCTCGCCGCCCCGCCGCACCGCAGGCCGACGTACGTCTCGATGGACCTGGCGGGGCTCTTCGACCCGGCGGCCGTGGTGCGGGTCCCGGGCCCGGCGGACGCCGGTGGATGGTCGGTGGCCGCGCGGGAGGACGCGCTGGAGCTGGCCGGGTCGGGCCGCACGCTGGACGCCCTGGCGGCGCTCTGCGCGACCGTCTGGTCGACGCGGCCGGCGCGGATCCGTCCCGGCTCGGCCGAGGCGGAGAAGGCACTGGCCGAACTCGGCCTGTCCGCCTGACGGGCCGCCGACGCCGAACTGGCTCCCGCCGACGCCGAATCCATCCGGCTGACGGGCCGCCGACGCCGAAATTCATCCCGCCGACGACCGCCCGCATTCCCGGGTCAGGCCCCGAGCGGGTTGGCTCAGAGCAGCTTGCGCAGCTTCATCAGGTCGAGCGGGTTGGCCTTGATCGACACCCGCCGGGACGTGACCGCGCGGGTGATGTCGAGTTCGCCGCGGACCAGTGCGAGCAGGTCGTCGCTGCCGGTGCTCAGCGCGATCTTGGCCTTCGGGTCGTCGCCGTCAGCCAGGTCGACCAGGCGGCCGCCGGAGAGCCGGCCGTGGAAGGCGGTCTCCAAGTCGGTGATCCGGCAGGCCAGCGTCCGGTCGAAGTCGACCTTCTCGCGCACCGTCTCCGCGTTGCGGTCCAGCCGGGCCGCCAGATCCCGCAACGCCTGCCGGCATTCGTCCACGCTGGCCACCATCGCCCCCTCACCGCTCGCCACGCCGTCCCCGGCACCGTACCGCACAGGGCGTCGCGGGGTGCCCGGTAGCGTGGCACCTGCACACCCCCGCCCCGCGGAAGGAAACAGGCATGCAGGACGCGTGGCGCGCCTACCTCGAGCTGGCCATGGGCCTGACGGAGGCGCCCCGGAAGAAGGCCCAGGACGCGGTTCGCCGGGTCGTCGGCTCGGGCGGGGCGACCGCCGCCCAGCTGCAGACCCTCGCCGAGGAGTTGGTCTCCACGGGCGCGGCCAACCGGGAGTCGCTGACCAAGCTGGTGCGGTTCGAAGTGGACCGGGCCCTCGGCGCGGTGGGGCTCGCCACCGCCGACGAGGTCGCCGAGCTGACCCGACGGGTGCACGAACTCGAGCGCCAGCTCCGGGACGCCAAGGCGACCCTCGGCGCCCCGGCGCCGCTGCCCACCGGCACCGAGGCGTCGGCGCACCCGGTGCCCGCCGCCGGGCCGTCGCCCGCCCCGGGCGCGGCCGAGCCGGCCGTACCGACCTCGGCTGCCCCCGCCCCGGTGGCGAGGCCGGCCGTCGCGAAGAAGGCACTGGCCAAGAAGGCCGTGGCGAAGAAGGCGGTGGCCAAGCGGACGCCGTCGGCCCTCGCCCCGACCGAGGGCGCCGCGGAGCCGGTCCGGCCGGCGAAGAAGGCACCGGCCCGCAAGCGGCCGCCGGAGGACGAGGCGTGATGCGCCCGGCCCCGGCGGGGAGCGGATCGTGAGCGGCCC
>NZ_WAAS01000403.1:0-4138 GCF_008806585.1 Micromonospora sp. AMSO12t | reverse complement strand
GTTCAGGGTGGGCCGAGGAGGTCCCAGGGGTTGCCGGCTATGTCGCGGAAGACGGCGACCCGGCCGTACGGTTCCGTGCGCGGGGGCTTCACGAACTCGACGCCCGCCTCGACCATCCGCTGGTGGACGGCGTCGAAGTCGTCGACCTGGAGGAAGAAGCCGACCCGGCCGGCGACCTGGTCCCCGACCGATCGAGCCTGCCGGTCGCCGTCGGCGCGGGCCAGCAGCAGCCCGGTCTGCGCGCCGGGCGGGCGGACGACGACCCAGCGCTTCGGCCGGCCGTCGTTGGTGAGCGACGGGGAGTCCTCCACCAGCTCGAAGCCGAGCACCCCGGTGAAGAACTCGATGGCCGGGTCGTACTCGGCCACGACGATCGTGACCAGGTCGATCCGCACCCGTCAGGCCGTGACGAGGGTGGGGAGGTGGCGCTCCACTGCCGGCAGTACGTCGGCCACGGACACCGGGCGGCCCAGCTCGGCGGTGAGCGAGGTGACCCCGGCGTCGCGGATGCCGCAGGGCACGATCCGGTCGAAGTGACCCAGGTCGCAGTCGCAGTTGATGGAGAAGCCGTGCAGGGTCACCCCGCGGGCGACCCGGATGCCGATGGCCGCCACCTTGCGCGCCGGGCCCCGGTCGTCCTCGGGCACCCAGACCCCGCTGCGCCCCTCGACCCGGCCGGCGGTCAGCCCGAACTCGGCGCAGACATCGATCAGCAGCTGCTCGGTGCGGCGGACGTAGGCGACCACGTCGACCGGGTCGGGCAGCCGCACGATGGGGTAGCCGACCAGCTGCCCCGGGCCGTGCCAGGTGATCTTGCCGCCCCGGTCCACGTCGACGACGGGGGTGCCGTCCATGGGGCGGTCCCACGGCTCCGTGCGCTTGCCGGCGGTGTAG
Organism: Micromonospora sp. AMSO12t; assembly: GCF_008806585.1. Classification (NCBI taxonomy): domain Bacteria; kingdom Bacillati; phylum Actinomycetota; class Actinomycetes; order Micromonosporales; family Micromonosporaceae; genus Micromonospora; species Micromonospora sp. AMSO12t. The sequence goes on along the minus strand of NZ_WAAS01000403.1, from coordinate 3,244 downwards.
ACGCTCGGGTGCTCCAGCAGCAGCACGGTGTCGCCGCGCTCGCCGGCCACCACCGACTCGTGCAGCCGACGCTGCTCGTCCCAGGCGGCCTGGTAGTCGAGGACACCGGCGCGGACGGCCGTGAGGCCGGAGGTCGTCGTGGTCACGCCGCCAAGCCTAGACCCGTACCGGGCGGTCACCAGCGGTGACGCGGCTCACGGCGGGACCCGGCGGCGGGGCCGGCTGCCCGCGTTCGGCCGGGGCGACGGCTCAGCCCTGCGGGACCCGCCACAGCCACACGTCGTCCACCCGCTCGGGCGGGCCGAGCAGCGAGGTCACCGTACGCCGGACGGCCTCCTCGTCGACCGGCCACTTCGCCCCGTGCACCTCGTCGGGCAGCACGATCGTCTCGATCCGCCAGTGCCGCAGGTCGGCGCGGACCTCCTGGAGGCTGCCCTCCGTGATGATCGGCACCAGCCCGGTCCGGCCGGCCTGGTCCACCAGCGCGCTGAACGGGCGCGGCGGCGGGCCGATCCGTCCCCGCCCGTCCGGGCCGCCGGGGCCGAGGAAGAAGCCGGAGGGGATGGCGAACTCGCCCTGCCGGTGTGCCAGCGCGTACGCCTGCCAGCGCTGGCCGTCGGGGTAGACGTCGAGGGTCAGCGGCACCGGGGTCAGCACCCCGCCGGGGGAGACGTACTCCCGCCACGTCCCGGCGGTGATGAAGCGCGGGATCGGCTCGCGTTCGATGGTCAGCAGCGGCGTCGGCACCAGCGGCAGCAGCGCCAGCGCGAACCCCGCCCACCAGGCCAGCCGCGTCCGGCGGCGCCGGGGCGGATCGGCGCGGAGCTGGTCGACGGCGTACGCGAGCAGCACCCCGATCACCGGCGCCACGACCAGCGCCAGCCGGGCGGGCAGGGCGGCGTTCACCACCGGCAGGTGCCCGAGCAGGTCGAACGGCATCGGCAGGTCCGTACGACGGCCGTCGATCTTGGCCTCGGGGCCGAAGGAGAGCACGGTGAACACGACGGCGGTCACGCCCAGCGCCCAGAGAGTCGCGCGGCGGGCCGCGTCGGCCCGGCGCCACAGCGCCACGAAGCAGGCGACGGTGAGCAGCAGCAGCCCGATGCCGAAGAACGAGTTCTCCTCGGTCGGGTTCGGCGCCAGCCGGGTACCCAGGCCCACCTCCCCGGCCAGCGAGCGGCGCGGGTACGCCCCGTAGGCGACGACGTCCTCGGAGTGGATGACCGCGTCGAAGCCGGTGCCGTGGAAGCGCTGCGGGCCGGCGAAGTGCAGCCACAGCGGGTACGCCAGCAGCACGCCCGCGACGACGGCGGTCACGCCGAGGCCGCGCAGGAAGGTCGGCAGCGCCGCGCGGGCCTCGGCGCGGCGGGCCGGGTGCAGTGCCCAGACGGCGACGAAGACGCCGAGGGCCAGCGCCGTGAAGAAGAGCCCCTCGGCGGCGATGGAGAAGGCGACGGCGACGAGCAGGCCGAGGATCGCGCCGTCGCGCAGCGGGTGCCGGGAGCCGCGCAGCGCGAAGGTCCGCCAGATCAGCAGCGGCACCAGCCAGCCCGCCGTCCAGTTCAGGTGCGCGTTGGCGTGCGAGACCATGCCGGGGGAGAAGCCGATGAACAGCCCACCGACGGCGGCGGCGAGCGGGCTGCGGACCAGGTGCCGGGAGAGCAGCCAGTACCAGGCGAACGCGGTGGCGGCCAGGTTGAGGGTGAGGATCACCAGGAACGTGGCCGGCGGCCCGATCAGGTACGTCAGCGGCGCGAAGACCACCGCGTACACGGTGATCGAGGTGTTGACCGCGAGGTTCACCCCGTCGGGGACGTTGACCAGGTAGGTGAAGAGCGGGTCGTCGCCGTGGGTCACCGCGTGGCCGCCGAAGGCCAGCAGCCACTCGAAGAGCGCCTGGTCGCTGGAGTTGACCGTGATGGCGCGGGCGTTCGGGTCCTGCCACAGCCCGCTGGTCACCCAGACGGCGAGCGCCAGCGCGACCAGCGCCACGATCAGGTCGGCCCGCCGGTGGCGGACGACGCGGGGCGGCGAGGCCGGCGAAGGCGCCAGGGACGGGGAGGTCGGCACGCAGCGGACGTTACCAACCGCACCGGGGCATGCCGGTCAGGACGCACATCCTTCGGGCGCGGAATGTGTGACCGTGCCCCATGTCACAACATCGACGTATCGACGTAACGTCGCGGCAATTCGCGGGTGACCCAGTTCACACCCCGTCCCCAGGAGGCCCCGTGCGCCGCTCCCCGTCCCTGCTCTCCCGGCTGACCGGCGCGGTCGCCGGGATGGTCCTCGCCGCCGCCGCGGTGGCGACCGTCGCCGCCCCCGCCCAGGCCGCCACCCTCACCCAGGTCACCAACTTCGGCTCCAACCCGGGCAACCTCGCCATGTACGCGTACCGGCCGGACAACCTGCCGGCGGGCGCCCCGGCCGTCGTGCTGCTGCACGGCTGCACCCAGAACGCGGCCGGCTACTTCGCCAACTCCGGCTGGCAGAAGTTCGCCGACCAGTGGAAGTTCACCCTGATCGTGCCGCAGCAGTCCAGCGCCAACCAGCCGCTGAGCTGCTTCAACTGGTTCGTCGAGCAGGACATCACCCGAGGCTCCGGCGAGGCCCTGTCGATCAGGCAGATGGTCGACCACGCGCGGAACAACTACGGCACCGACGCCCGCCGGGTGTTCGTCAGCGGCCTCTCCGCCGGCGGGGGAATGAGCGCGGTCATGCTGGCCACCTACCCGGACGTCTTCGCCGCCGGCTCGGTCGTCGCCGGCCTGCCGTACCGCTGCTCGCCGCCCGCCTCCACCAGCACCTGCCAGTACAGCGGGGTGAACAAGACCCCGCAGGAGTGGGGCAACGTGGTCCGGGCCGCGTACCCCGGGCACACCGGCCCGCGCCCCCGGGTCGCCATCTGGCACGGCACGTCGGACTCCACCGTCGTGCCGGCCAACGCCACCGAGCTGCGCGACCAGTGGACCAACGTCCGGGGCGTCTCGCAGACCCCCACCAGCACCGCGTCGCTGCCCGCCAACACCAGCCTGGAGGTGTACGGCAACAACGACGTGCGCGTCTACCGGGTCTCCGGCATGGGTCACGGCACCCCGGTCGACCCGGGCCCGGGTGCCGAGCAGTGCGGCACCGCCGCCGCGTACATGCTCGACACCATCTGCTCGGCGTACCACGACGCGGTCTTCTTCGGCCTGAACGGTGGGACGAACCCCACCCCGACGCCGACGGCGAGCCCCACCGC
>NZ_WAAS01000402.1:0-4162 GCF_008806585.1 Micromonospora sp. AMSO12t | reverse complement strand
CCCGGCTCCTGCCGGACCTGCCCGACGGCCGGCTCACCGACGGCGTGGTGACCCTGCGCCGGCTCGGCCCGGACGACGTCGACGTGATGTACCGCCTGCACACGCGGCCGGAGGTGGTGGCGAACCAGGCCCCGCCGGTGCCGCCGACCCGGGCGGCCGTCGAACGGCGTTGCCTGCTGGCCGAGAGCGCGTGGCTCACCGGCGCCATCGCCCGGCTGCTGATCGTCGACGCGGTCACCGGCGAGCCGGCGGGCAGTTGCGGGCTCAGCCTCTCCGACCCGGTGGCCGGTGAGGGCTCGGTCGGCTACGCGCTGCTGCCCGACCAGCGGGGACGCGGGCTGGCCACCAGGGCGGTGCGGCTCCTGGCCGGCTGGGCGTTCGGTCCGGCCGGGATCGCCCGGCTGGTCGCCGGCACCGTGCCCGACAACACCGACTCGCACGGGGTGCTGGAGCGGGTGGGATTCCGCCGGGAGGGCCTGCTGCTCGGGCGGCTGCCGGGACTGGCCGGCAGCCGCACCGACGACCTGGTCTTCGGGCTGCTCCCCGACGAACTCCGCTGACCCGCCCGCCCGGATCCGGCGCCGGGCGCCCCGGGCGGCGTCGATCTCGGGCGCCCGGCGGGACTCCCCGCCCCGGGCGGCCGTGGTGGCGGGTGGGCCGCCACCACGGCGCCGGAGGGTCAGACGGCGAGGGAGATGATTCCGTAGTCGTAGGCGTGCCGCCGGTAGACGACGCTCGGGCGGCCGGACTCCTTGTCCTGGAACAGGTAGAAGTCGTGGCCGACGAGTTCCATCTGGAACAGGGCTTCGTCGACGGTCATCGGCTCGGCGGGGTGCACCTTCTCCCGCGCGATGTGCCAGGGCTGGTCGTGTTCCTCCTCCTCGACCCGTTCGGCGACGGCGGTGGCCGTCCCGGCGCCGTCGGGGGACGCGCCCAGCGGCGCGTCGAGGCCGGCCACCGGCAGGCCGGCGGTGGCGGCGGCGACGGAGAGCGGCGCGTGCCGGCCCCGGTGGACGCGGCGACGGTCGGCCGCCCGACGCAACCGGGTGTCCAGCTTGGCGATGGCCGCGTCGAGCGCGCTGTAGAAGTCGTTCGTGCAGGCCTCCGCCCGGATCACCGGGCCACGGGAAACGCAGGTGATTTCGACGCGCTGGCAGTGGTCGGCCTGGCGCGGATTGCGCTCGTGGAACAGCTCCACATCGACACGAATAAGTTTATGGTCGTAGCGTTCGATCTTCGCGAGTTTCTCCGCCACGTGCACCCGGTAATGATCCGGCACTTCGACGTTACGGCCCTTGACCACGATGTCCATGTGACCTCCCTAGTTCGGACGGTCGTTCGTTCCGGCATCCGGTCGCGCGCCCCTGGGGGAGGCCCCACTCGGCGTCGACCGGTCAGTGCGGCTACGCCTCCTTTCACCACCGGGGGTGGATGGAAACACCTCCTACCCCCGACACGAAAACGCTAACTCCTGTTCGCCCGACAGTCACCCCCGGTCGCCGGGACAGCCAACAATTTTTCACAGCTCATACACCAACGGGTGAAACGGAAACACGCACCGTCACAAAGTGCGCCGTCGCTCGGTCGCGGCGAGCACTGCGGCGACCGTCGGTGACAGTCCGCTCGCGGTCAGCGCCCGCCCCACCGCGGCGAGGGTGGACCCGGTGGTCAGGATGTCGTCGAGCACCACCACCGCCGCCCCGTCGGGCGCAGACGGGACCCGCGGGCGGACCCGGAAGGCCGCCTCGGCCGCCGCCGCCCTGCCGGCGCTGTCCAGCGTCACCGAGTCGGGGCGGGGCAGGGCCCGCAGCGGCCGCCGCACCCGCACCGGCCAGCCCGCCCGGCGCAGCCGGTCCGCGCAGTGCCGGGTCAGCCGGCCGAGGTGGTCGCCGTACCGGGCGCGGGCCGCCGCCGCGGTGTCCGGCACCGGCACCAGCGTCACCGGGCGGACCCCGCCCACCGCCGCCGCCACGACCTCGGCGAGCAGCGCCCCCAGCGGCCGGGCCAGCCCGTGCCGGCCGTGGTCCTTGTACGCCAGCAGCGCCTCCCGCAGCGGGCCCGCGTACGGGCCGAGGGCGACGCAGGGCGGCAGGTCGGGCGGGGCGGGAGTGGGTCGTACGGCCCGGGGGCGCAGCGCGCCGAGCACCGCCACGCACTCCGGGCAGACGCCGTGCCGAAGCCCCGGCCGGCGCTCGCGGCAACCGGCGCACTCCACGGGCAGCACCAGGTCGGTGAGGTCCGCCCAGAGCCCGCCGAGATCCCGCACGGAGATCAGTAGAGGAAGAAGGGGGCGGTCGGGTTGCCGGCGCGCGCCCCGGCCGACGGCGGCGTGACCTCCTGCACCTGCTGCGGCTGGATCCGCTCGAACGGGCTGCTGCGGTACGCGACCCCGTTCGCCTCGTACATCGCGGCGCCGAGGCGACCCACCGCGTTCGCCGGGTACGCGGCGAGGTGCGTCACCCGGGCGCCGATCTTGTCCTCCAGCCGGCTCTCCCGGGCGCCGTCCACGCTGACCTCGTAGACCGCTGGGCGACCGACCGCGCCCGCGAGGACCAGGGTGTTCTCGCCGTACCAGTCGACGGCCGACAGGCTGGTCAGCCGGGTGTGCAGCCGACGGGCCGGGCCGGGGGTCGCCCCCGCGCCGTCGGGGCTGAGTGCGGCGACGTAGAGCGCGCCCCCGGCGATGACGGCGATCCGGTGGCCGTCCAGCGAGGCCGCCACGGCGGTCACCGGGCCGGGTACGCCCAGCGGCACGGCGGTGAGCTGCGCCTGGGCGTCGAAGCGGTACAGGCTCCCGTCGGCGACCACGAGCCCGGCCGGTTGCCCCCGGTACGTGGAGCGCAGCCAGACCGGCTGGCCCATGGCGGCGTACCCCTTGGCGCTGCGGGTGAAGGCGGCCACCGGGTCGGTGCCGGTGCCGACGGAGAGCCACTGGCGGTTGGCGTCGGAGACCACCAGCGCCGCCAGGATCTGGTTGTCGGCGCGGCTGATCCCGGCGGAGACGACGTTCCGGTTCGCCTTGGGGTCCACGGGCACCGGGCCGGTCGGCTCTCCCGGGTAGGCCAGCGGGTGGACGGCGCCCTCGTAGACGCAGAACCGCTGGAAGCTCTCCGGGAGCTGGTACACCGGGCGGTCCAGGCGGCGCCGTTCCAGGTCGGGGATGAACTCCTGGGACTGGTTGCGGATCTTGATTTCGAGCGGCCCGTCGAGGTCCGACAGCGACCAGGCGAGCTGCGTGCCGAGCTGCTCCAGCCGGGCCTTGTCCTCCGGCATCTCCAGGTCGACCTCCCAGCGGCCGTCCGTCCGGGTGGCGTTGTTGATCAGGCGGGTGCCGTCCGGCAGCCGGCGCACGGCCGTGCCGAGCCAGGCCGAGGGCCCGGCGGTCAGCCACTTGACCACCTCGCTGACCCGCCGCTCGTCCGGCACGGCGAGCGGAAGGTAACGCTGGTCGGGGACGAGGCGGGTGCGGTCGTTGTTCCAGAAGTAGATCGTCCGGCTCTGGTAGTACGTCTCCAGGGCGTCGACGCTGAGCAGCAGCGCGGTCGGCGGGTTCGCCACGTAGAGGCCCCCGTCCGCCACGCCCTCCTGCCCGGGCTGGCTGCGCAGCTCGAAGGTGTAGGTCGTGGTGCTCGTCTCCGGCGGGGCCAACGTGCCGTCCGTGCGCAGCTGCCCGACCTGCTGCACCTTGAGGGTGACCTCGGTCCGGTCCGGGGCGTAGACGGGCACCGGCTCCTCGGTGAGCCGGACGACGGCCAGCGTGACCTCGCTGCCCTGCTTGGTCTGGAGGCGGTCGCGGTCCGCCGGCACGATGAACTGCCGGACCCGCTGGTACGCCCCGTCCGGCTCGCCGGCCGCGGCGGAGAGGAAGTTCTGGACGAACTGCTCGGCGTCGGTGCCGGCCGCGCTCCGGCTCGGGGGCTCGCCCCGGCTGCCGCTGGTCGAGCCGCCCTCCGCCGCCGGCCCCGGCCCGTCCACCCGGACCTCGGTGTTCTCCGGGATGCCGCAGCCGGCCACGCCGCCCAGCAGCAGCGCGCCGCCGAGCAGGCCGGCGAGCAGTCGACGCCTCACGACCCCACCTCCGCGTGCCCCCCGTTGCCCGGCCGGCGCGGACCGACCGGCAGCGCGCCGTTGGTGCCCGGGCCGATCGTGAGTGTGCCCCCGG
>NZ_WAAS01000401.1:0-4183 GCF_008806585.1 Micromonospora sp. AMSO12t | reverse complement strand
ACGGGGGTTGTCGAGGTCGTCGAAGGCGGGCTACGTTACCGAACGGTAGCGCCGTCCGGTGGAGGCATGGCCGGAGCCGGTCCGCACCGGACCGGACCGGGCCGCCCCCGCCCCGGCGGCCCCGGCCGACTCGCGATGGGATGGGCATGACGGATCTGTTCTCGGTCGAAGGCAAGACGGTCCTGGTCACCGGCGGCTCGCGGGGGATCGGCCTGATGATCGCCCAGGGCTTCGTCCGGGCCGGCGCACACGTGATCATCTCGTCCCGCAAGGCGGACGTCTGCGAGGCCGTGGCCAAGGAGCTCTCCGCCGAGGGGCGCTGCGAGGCCATCCCCGCCGACCTCGGCGACGACGCCGGCGCCGAGGGCCTGGCCGCCACCGTCCGGGAGCGGTTCGACCGGCTCGACGTGCTGGTCAACAATGCGGGCGCGACGTGGGGCGCGCCGCTGGAGTCGTATCCGGAGAGCGCGTTCGACAAGCTCTGGGCCGTCAACGTCAAGGCCGTCTTCCGGCTCACCACCGCGCTGCTGCCCGCGCTGCGCGCGTCGGCCAGCGCCGACGACCCGGCCCGCGTCATCAACATCGGGTCCATCGACGGCATCCGGGTGCCGATGATGGAGGTGTACGCGTACTCGGCGACCAAGGCCGCCGTGCACATGCTCACCCGCAGCCTGGCCCACCAGCTCGCCGGCGAGCAGATCACCGTCAACGCGATCGCGCCGGGGCCGTTCGAGAGCAAGATGATGGCGTTCGCGCTGGACGACCCCGCGTCCCGGGCCGCCATCGAGGGGCAGGTGCCGCTGGGTCGGATCGGCCGGCCGGAGGACATGGCCGGCACCGCGATCTACCTGTCGTCCCGCGCCGGCGCGTACCTCACGGGTGCGGTGATCCCGGTCGACGGCGGCATCACCACCCACGGCTGAGCTCGGCGAAGGGCGAGAGGCGGTGCGCGTACCCCATGGTGGGCCGGAGCCGCGCGGACTCGGCAGATCCGCGCGGCCCCGGACGGCCGGTGTGGCCGGTGGTTCAGCGGCCGGCGAGCAGCCGGGTCACCGCGGTGTCGACGTCCAGGTGCTCGGCCTCGCGGCCGCGCGGGACGACGACGTAGGTCCGCCGCAGGAAGCGCACCAGGACGCTGCGCGGCACCTCGAACAGGGCGTTGCCGTCGGGCGACGACAGCGCCAGGGCGACGAAGTCCCCGCGCGGGGTGGCCCAGGGCCAGACCCGCACGTCGCCGATGCCGGCCGGCTCGTCGAGGCCCGTGACCAGCAGCTCCCGGGCGAACGACCAGCTGACCGCCTCTCCGCCGGCGGATTCGGCGTGGAACAGGACATGGACCGCATACGGATCAGCAGGGTCGTAACGCAGACTGGCACGCACCGGCAAGGCGGTGGCGTCAGGTGCGACGAGCCTTAGCGACGTCTCGACCTCTACGGTCGTCGGTCGGATGACACTCATGGACGATCTCCCCCCGGCACCGCTGCGGAACGCGCGTGTCCCGCTTTTCCCATACTCAGGTGCTACTCCTGGCTACGCTCCGCCATACGCTGACTTCACCCAGTGGTGGGAAGGGGGTCGGAAAGGCCGCGTGAATGTGAATATTCATGTAGGATTTCCGGTTCTGCCCAGTGCGTGATCCCGCCCGGCATCGGGTGGTTCAGTCGTCGACTTACTCCGGTAACGTCCAGTCGGCCGTTGCAGTGACGGGCGCGAGCCACACTGGGGGAGGAAATGGTTACGAAACGATCCTCAGTGGATCCGATGGCAGTGCCGGGCCCGCCGAACGTCGCGGCCCGAGCACCCGAAAGGCGGGGGTACGGGGTGCCGACGGAGCAGCACGACCGGCCCGGTCGGCCGACGACCGACCGGGATGGCGCAGGCGGCACGAAGCTGGCCGAGCGGCGGCAGCGACCCCGCTGGCGGCAGCGGCTGAGCACCACCCTCGACCTGATCCGGGCCAACCCGACCGGACGGGTCACCCTCAAGATCTTCATCGCCATCGCCGGCGCCCTCGTCGTCACCATCGGCATCGCCCTCATCCCGCTGCCCGGGCCGGGCTGGCTGCTGGTGATCGCCGGGCTCGGCATCTGGGCCGTCGAGTTCCACTGGGCCCGCCGGCTGCTCGGCTTCACCCGTCGCCACGTGCACAACTGGACCCAGTGGGTGAAGGACCGCTCACTGGCCGTACGCTTCGTGCTCGGCTCCGTCGGCCTGGCCTTCGTCGGCTCGGTGGTCTGGCTGTCACTGAAGTACAGCTTCGGCATCGACGTGGTCGCCGAGGCGCTGCACTACCTGGCGACGCACTGACCCGGACCGACCCGGCGCTCCGCCGGGTCGACCGATCGCGGCGCGGCGCGCGGACCCCGGATTTCCGGTCCGGTCCCTCGATCAGGTAGAGTCAGCGGCGCTGAGGGCGATTAGCTCAGCGGGAGAGCGCTTCGTTCACACCGAAGAGGTCACTGGTTCGATCCCAGTATCGCCCACCATCGAAGTAACGCACAAGAGCCACCCTCGGATGAGGGTGGCTCTTGCTGATTCCATCGTCAGTCGTCGTTGGGCGTCAGCGGATCGTCAGCGAACGCCTCGCGGATGCGTTGATCCCGCCCGTCGGAGCGGTGGGTGTAGAGGTTCAGGGTGGTCGACGGTTTCTCGTGGCCCATCACGCCCTGGACGTCGTTGACCGGGACGCCGCGCGACACCAGCTCCGTGGCGTACGAGTGCCGCAGGTCGTGGAAGCGGAGCCCGCCCGGCGCCATCTTCGCCACGTGCGCGACTGCTTCCCGCTCGGTGGTGAATTCCGCCGTCCACTCGACGCCGTCGAGGTCGAGCCAGGCCGCACGCCACTTGAAGTGCCCGAGCCGACTCACGTTCCCGAGTAGGCCGGCGCGGACCAGCGATGGCCGCCAGACGCGAGCGCGGAACAACGTCCGGCGTAGCGGACCGGAGGACGAGTTGGTGAAGACCTCACCGCGGGGACCGGCGGGGAAGACCTCGCGATGGGCCGTCAGCAGCTCGACCGCGAAGTCTGGCACCGGGACGGTACGCCGACCTGCCCGCGACTTCGGATAGGGCTTGCTGGTGACGGTGCCGGCGACCTCGACGGCGACCCGGACGACCTCGACCGTCTTCCTGGTCAGGTCGAGCGACTCCCAGCGGAGCCCGGTGCACTCGCCCCAACGCAGTCCGGTACCGCCGGCAAGCGCGACCAGGGCGCGGTACCGGTCAGGCACGGCCGGCAGGAGTCTGGCGACCAGATCAGCGCGGGACAGGACGTGTCCGTCGGTGTCCTTCCTGCGGCGCGCCGGCACCTTGACGCCCTCACACGGGTTGGTGCCGATGAGCCGATCGCGGACGGCGGAACGCAGGACAGCCGAGAGCAGTCGGAAGCACTCCGCCACCGTGGCGGGCGAGCGTCGCGCGCTGAGCTCTGTCACCCAGGTCTGTACGGCAAGGTGATCGATCCGGTGCAGCGGCACGTCGGACCAGCGCGGGAGCACGTGCGTTCGCAGGATCGAGGCATCCCGGGCCCTCGTGGTGAGTTCGTCGTTGCGCGACTCCCGCCACCGTTCCGCGTATTTCCCGAACGGCAGCCGACCGGCGTGAGGATCGACGTACCCGCCCCGCGCGATGGCAGTTTCCGTCTCGGCGAGAAAGGAAGCCGCCTGACGCCTGGTCGGAAAGGTCTTGGCCTTTTGCCGGCCGGTCGCGTCTCGCCAGTTGGCCCGGAAAGTGCCCGCAGGCGTCTTGATGATGTGTCCCATTAGGCCCAGCCCTCCGGTTCGTCGGTCGGCTGCTCGGTGCATTCGTCGAGCCAGGCGTGGAAGCGCTTCTTGGGGATGACCCAGCGTCCGCCGAGTTTGCGGGCGGGGATTTCGCCCTCGCGGACCAGGGCGTAGGTGCTGCCGAGGGAGAGGGAGAGCAGTCGGGCGACCTCGCGGACGGAGTAGACGGCGCGGCTGTCGGCCATGCGGAGTAGGCGGCCGGGGGCCTCGGGTTCGGTGGTGGAGGGACGGGGACGGTCGGTCAGGGAGACAACGGAGCGTTGCATCATTCCTCCGATTCAGCGGGTGGCGGGACGGACGGCGTGTTGGTGTCGGTGGTGGCGGCACGGTCTCTGGCGGCGAGGAGGGCGGCTTTCCATTGGGCGCGTTGGGACAGCGCCCGTAGGAGTCGGTGTTGCAGG
>NZ_WAAS01000400.1:0-4293 GCF_008806585.1 Micromonospora sp. AMSO12t | reverse complement strand
CGTCGCGGGGCGCGAAGGAGCGCCGGCTGGCCGACAAGAAGCGCCGGTCACAGCGCAAGCGCGACCGCCGCGTCGACGGCGACTGACCCGAGACTCCCCACGGGGCCCGGTGTTCCTCACCGTCATCGACGGGGTCCCCGGCGGCCAGCTCCACGGCTCAGCGGGCAGACCGCTGGCTCAGGGGGTCACGCCCCCACCCGTGTCGATGGCGCCGCCTGTTCGAGCAGCGCCGCGCAGACACCGATGAGCCGGGCGCGTAGCTGGCCGGCACGCTGTGCGAACTCGCGTTGACGCGCCGCGTACTCGGCCTTGCCCTCCGGCGTCTCGATGGCCACCGCGGGCTGCCCGTAGGAGGAGAAGTCGTACGGGGACGCCTGCATGTCGAGTAGCCGGATGTCCCTCGCCAGCTCGAAGCAGTCGAGCGCCAGGTCCCCCGGAACCGCGGGCCCCAACTTGGTCGCCCACTTGTGGCAGTCCATCGATGCGTGCAGGCAGCCCGGCTGGTCGAGTTCCACCTGGCTCTCCCTCGTGGGTCGGAGCCGGTTGAGGCCGACCGCGTCCGGGGTGAAGAAACGGTACGCGTCGAAGTGCGTGCAGCGGATCTGGTGCGAGTCGACGACCGCGTCGGTGCCCTCCTGCCCGAGTCGCAGGGGGAGCTGGTGCCGATGCTCACGCTGGCGGTACACCATCGCCCACTCGTGCAGGCCGAAGCAGCCGGTGAAGGCCGGTCGCGACGCGATCGCGGACAACAGGCGGTGGATGAAGCGCACCGACTCGGCCCGGTCGACGAGGAACGCCGCGACGTCGAAGCTCACCGCCCCGTCCGCCGCCGTCGCGTACCAACGCCACTGCCGGTGCGGGGCGGAGCCGTCCGGGCCCGGCGCCAGGGAGACGCCCACGCCCGGGTGCCACCGGCGGAGCACGGAGGGCCGGGTGCCGTAGTAGTCGTACAGGAAGTCGTCGATCGCGTGGCGTTCCCCCGTGGCCCTGCGGGCGCGGTGGCCTGCGGTCAGGGCGTCCGCACGCCTCTCGTGCGCCTCCAGGAGGGCAACCCAGGTCGGCGGGGCGAGGGCGGCGGTCACGAAGCCAAGGGTACGACCGCCGCCCGGCGCCCGGTCAGGGCACGTCCACCCGGACCCCGGCGGAGAACACCCCGCTGCGCAGCTCAAGCTGCTCCGGCGGCGCCTTCCCGGCGACGGTGAAGACCAGCGGCAGCACCGTCCGGCTGCCGGCCGCCATCGGCTGGGCGAAGACGTCCCGGCCCTGGTTGGCGGCCCGGGTCGCCTGCTCGTCGGTGCTGACGAAGTTGCCGTCGGGCAGGTACGCCCGTTGCAGCCGGCCGTGCCAGCTCTGCTGCTCCGGGGTGAGGTTGCGTACCCCGACCGTCGCCTCGCACTGCCGGGCCGTGGCGCCGGGCTCGCACGCGACGCGGTACACGGTGAACTCGAACGCCGACTCGCGCAGCGGCTCGCCGACGGCGCCGTTGACCCCCTGGCCCAGCCACGCGCCGCTGGTCGGCTGGCTGTCGGTGTCGACGGCCGCGACCTGCCGGGTGGCCGTCCAGGCGGCGGTGCCCACCGTGCCGGCGAGCACGACGGCGGCCACCGGGACGATCAGCCAGACGGACGGCTTGCGGCGGAGCTGTTCCGGTCGTGGCGCGGCCGGGCGTGGGTAGACCGTCCCCGGATGCTGGCCGGAGAGGGCCGCGGCGACCGGTCGGCGGCGCCGGCGCCAGGTCCACACCCCGCCCACCGCGAGCACCGTCACCGTGCCGAGCCCGGCCAGCAGCACCGGCGTCCGGCGCCACGGCGGCGTCTCGGAACGCTGGGGCGCGGCGGCCGGCACGCCCGCGGTCCAGGTCGCGGTCGCGCAGTCGTACGGCCGGCTGCCGTCGCGGGCGTAGGCGCAGGCCGGCGCGGTCAGCGGCCGGGCGGGGGCGGCGGCGGTGAGCGCCGTGCCCAGGGTGGTGGTGCTGCGGGCGGGCAGCTTCAGCTGCCAGGTCACCTCGGTGGCCGACTGCCCGGTGCCCCGGGCGGCCCGGGTGGCCCGGCCCCCGGCGGTGATGGCGGTCGCCGAGGCCCCGGGCGGCAGTTCCTGCCGGACGGTGGTGTCCACCGGCGTGCCACCGCTGTTGCGGACCTGGATCCGGTAGCGCGGCGCCGGCGTGCTCTCCGGCACCACCGCGACCGTGACCGGCGGCTTCGCCACCGGCGGGGCGGCCCGGGTCGGGGTGGGCACCGCCGGCGGCGCCGACGGCATCGCCGGCTCCGGGGTCGGCGCGACCACCGGTGGTGGCGCGGCCGCCGCGGGTGGGGCCGCCGCCGGCAGTGCCGGCACGGCGGAGAGAATGCCGAGGCAGTGTACGAACACTGCGAGGGCCCTGTGGTGTCGTGTCGATGCAGGCATACGAACGAACCTCCGGAGCCGACGCTAGGGGCGCGACGACACCGGGCGGGTACGAAGTCGCGAACTCCGCCCCCGCGAGCGGACGGTGTCGTAGGGTGCGCCCTCCCGGCGTCCCGGGCGCGCCTGACTGCGGCCTCGGCCGGGTCGCGGGTCGCCGGGGCTAGATTGGCCTGGTGCGTATCGCTCGTTTTGCTCATGCCAAGGGAATGTCGTTCGGGGTCGTCGAGGGCGAAGCGGAGGCGGGCCCGCAGGGCCTGACCATCGCCGAGATCGAGGGCCACCCGTTCGGCCAGATCACCTTCAGCGGTGCCCGCTGGGCGCTGTCGGACGTCCGCCTGCTCTCGCCGATCCTGCCCAGCAAGGTCGTCTGCGTCGGCCGCAACTACGCCGAGCACGCCGCCGAGCACGGCAGCGAGGTGCCGAAGGAGCCGCTGCTCTTCCTCAAACCGTCCACCTCCGTGATCGGGCCCCGGGACGCGATCCGGCTGCCGATCTTCTCGAAGCAGGTCGAGCACGAGGCCGAACTGGCCGTGGTGATCGGCGCGCCGGGCGCCCGCCGGGCCGACCGGGCCGCCGCGGAGCGGGCCATCTTCGGCTACACCTGCGCCAACGACGTCACCGCCCGGGACCTCCAGCGCTCCGACGGGCAGTGGACCCGCGCCAAGGGCTTCGACTCGTTCTGCCCGATCGGGCCGTGGATCACCACCGGGCTCGACGTCCGCGACCTGGAGATCCGCTGTGAGGTGGGTCGCAATCCGGAGGAGATGGAGGTCCGCCAGCTCGGCCGGACCCGCGACATGGTCTTCGACGTGCCGGCCCTGGTGTCGTACGTCTCGCACGTGATGACGCTGCTCCCCGGCGACGTGGTGCTCACGGGCACGCCGGCCGGGGTTAGCCCGCTGCTGGACGGGGATACGGTCACCGTGCGGATCGAGGGGATCGGAGACCTCACCAACCCGGTGGTGCCCGTCGCCTGATCCGCGTCGAGGCCCCGTTTCCGCAGTTCAGGGGCGGTTTGGGGGACTCGATTTGGCCTGCTGGCACCGGGAGGGTAAAGTTTGATCCCGGCACCGCAAGGGGCCAATGGGGTATGGGGTAATTGGCAGCCCGACTGATTCTGGTTCAGTTAGTCTAGGTTCGAGTCCTGGTACCCCAGCGCAGCCGAGGTTCGCAAGAGCTTCGGGCGCTGGATCTCGTAGGAGACGACTCCGGTTCCCGTTCAGGGGATCGGGGTTCTCTCTGATAGAGTCCAGCGGCACCGCTCGGCAGAGTGGTGCCGCAAGTCAGTTCTGGCCCCGTCGTCTAGCGGCCCAGGACGCCGCCCTCTCAAGGCGGTAGCGCCGGTTCGAATCCGGTCGGGGCTACATCTCAGAACGGCCCGTTCCACTCCGGTGGGGCGGGTCGTTTCGCATGTCCCACGCCGGCGCTGTTCGTTGCCGCGTGGTTGCCTGCGCCGCGACACGGGTGGCAAACGCCGGCGGCTGCGACCCGCCGTGTGCGGCTCGGGCTCGCCCCTGCGGGCCGACCCGTCTCCGCCCCGCCGTGGTGCGGCTCGGGTCCGCCCCTGCTGGCGACCGGTTTCCGTTCCGGCCGGTCGTGGCCTCGGCCGAAGCGTGGTCTCCGGTCGTCCGATCCTGGTCGTCCGGGTGGTGGAGTGCCGGGACGACCGTCCGGTCGCCCCGATTTCCGTCCCGGTGGGGGCCGCCGCTAGACTACAGCGGCACCGCTCGCAAGGGCGGTGGAAGCAGTGAAGTCTTGGCCCCGTCGTCTAGCGGCCCAGGACGCCGCCCTCTCAAGGCGGTAGCGCCGGTTCGAATCCGGTCGGGGCTACATCTCGAACGGCCCGTTCCACTCCGGTGGAACGGGCCGTTCGGCATTCCACCCTCC
>NZ_WAAS01000399.1:0-4295 GCF_008806585.1 Micromonospora sp. AMSO12t | reverse complement strand
GACCCCGGTCCGCCCCCGAGGGCCGGGAGGGCGGCGCGTTGTCGGTGCTGACTACCGTGAGCCGGTGATCGACTCGCCGAGCGCGGACCCGGGGAACGCCGGGTCCCCACCCACCCCGTTGCTGGTCGCCGTCGTTCGGGGAATCGCGCTGGTCGTGGTGGTGCCCGTCCGGCTGGCCTGGGAGGTGGTCGCCGCCGTCGGCCGGTGGCTGCACCGCTGGCTGCTCGCGCCGCTCGGTCGGTTCCTGGACCGCTGGCTGCTGCGCCCGCTGGGCTGGCTGCTGCGGATCCTGGTGTGGGTGCCGCTGAGCTGGCTCGGCGGCGGCGTGGCCTGGCTGCTGCGGTGGCTCGGCCTTGGCCTGGCCTGGCTGCTGCGCACGCTGGTCTGGGTGCCGTTGGTGTGGCTCGCACGGGGGCTGGCCTGGCTGGCCCGGACGGTGGTGTGGATACCGCTGGCCTGGCTGGCGTACCACCTGATCTGGGTTCCGCTGCGCTGGCTGGCCCGGCTCCTCACGCCGCTCGGACGCCTGCTGGTGGCGGGGCTCGCGGCGGTCGGGCGGTGGCTGGCGGCGGTGGGGCGGGTGCTGCTCGGCGCGCTCGGCTGGGCGTGGTGGGCCGCCGGCCGGCTGCTCTGGTGGTGCTACGCGCTCACGCTGCGGCCCTTCGTGCTCGGGGCGGGCTGGCTGTGGCGGCACGCTGTCCGCCCGGTGGGTCGGGCACTGGCGGCCGCGTGGCGGGCGACCGTGTCGCCGGCCGTCCGCTGGGTGCGCCACGCCGTCGTGGACCCGGTTCGCCAGGCGACCCGTGAGGCGCTGACCGCCCTCGGCCTGCGCGGCTGACCCGCCGACGCCGTGACGACGGCGGGGTACCCGATGAGCGCTGCCCGACGAGCGGTGCCCGAGCGAGATCTTGGCAAGAAACGGCCCCTCCAGGGGCACTCCCATACCAAGATCTCGGAGCCGGAGCCGGAGCCGGAGCCGGAGCCGGAGCCGGAGCCGGAGCCGGAGCCGGAGCCGGAGTCCGAGCCCGAGCCGGAGCCGGAGTCCGAGCCCGAGCCCGAGCCCGAGCCCGAGCGCGAGCCCCGGGCAGGGTTACAGGAGCAGGTTGAGCACCACGGTCAGGACGACCGAGGCGACGATCGAGAAGAGGATCATCAGCAGGCAGCCCAGGCCGCCGCCGGCCGGACGGATCTCCGTGTTGCCGATACGCATCTCGTCACCTGTTCGTGAGTGTGGGGGACAGCAGGGCGCGGACCGCGTCGGCGACCTGCGCCGGGGCGGTGGTCACGACGTTGTGCGCGGCGCCCGGCACGGTGACCGTACGGGCGTGCGGCACCAGCCGGCCCACCTGCGCGCGCCAGGACGGCGGCACGACCGGGTCCCGGGAGCCGGCCACGACCAGGGTGGGCGCGGCGATGCGGACCAGGTCCGCCTCGATGCCGTTGCGCACCGAGTGCGACAGCGTCGCGTGGACCCGCCAGGGGCGGGCGTCGAGGACGTCCCGGAGCAGGATCGGCGCCTGCAACGGCGCCTCCCGCAGGGTGTCGACCAGCCAGCGCCCGAACTGTCCCCGCCGGGACCGGGCGGCCGGGTCGCTGGTCGGGCCGGCGAGCACCACCGCCGCGACCGCGTCGGGGTGCCGGGCGGCGAGCGCCGCGACGACCTCCGCGCCGAACGAGTGCCCGAGCAGGCAGACGGGCAGCATCCGGTACGCGGCCAGCCAGGCGGCCAGGTGCGCGGCGTGCCGGGGCACGTCGTACGCGCGGCCGGGGCGCTCGGTCAGCCCGAAGCCGGGCAGGTCGGGCGCGTACACCGGGTGGGTGTCGGCCAGCGCGAGGGCGAGCGGGGTCAGGTAGCGGTGGGACACCGCCAGCCCGTGCACCAGCACGACCGGGGTGGCGGCGGTGCCGGGGTCGCCGGCGCGGCGGGTGTGCGTACGGATCCCGTCGACCAGCCGCCACTCGCTGGTCAGCCCGGCGGCCGGCTTCGGAGCGGCCAGCGCGAGGCGCAGCTCCGCCGGACCGAAGCGGCCCGGCGGGGTCACCCGGGGACGCCGGACCGGTGCCGCCCTCACAGCTCGCGCAGCCTCGGCAGGAGCAGCTCCTGCGCCCAGTCCAGGAACATCGGCTGCGTCTCGCCGCCCACCTGCACGATCGCCACGTGGGTGAAGCCGGCGTCGACGAACTTGCGGAACGCCTCGACGTGCCGGTCCACGTCGGGCCCGCAGGAGATCCCCTCGGCCACGTCCTCCTCGCGGACGAACTGGGTGGCGGCGGCGAACGACTCCGGCCCGGGCAGGTCGGCGTTGACCTTCCAGCCCATCCCGAACCAGCGGAACTGGTCGTGCACGATCTTGCGGCACTCCGCCTCGTCCGGGCCGTAGCAGATGGCCACCTGCCCGTAGCGGGGCTGCCCGGCGCCGCCGACCTCGTCGTACATCTCGATGATGTGCGGGTCCGGTTCGGTCGTGACGAGGCCGTTGCCGTACTCGGCGGCGAGGGTGACCGACTGGCGGCCGGAGGCGGCGACGGCCATCGGCACCGGGCGGGCCGGCCGGTCCCACACGTAGGCGTCGGGCACGTCGTAGTGGTTGCCTGAGAAGGTCAGCGTCTCCCCGTTGAGCAGGGGCCGGATGATCTGGAGGGCCTCCTCGAACATCTCGTGCCGCTGCTGCACGTGCGGCCAGCCGCCGACCACGTGCTCGTTGAGGTTCTCGCCCGCGCCGAGGCCGAGGGTGAACCGGCCGTCCGAGAGGACCCCGATCGTGCTGGCCTTCTGCGCCACGACCGCCGGGTGGTAGCGGCGGATCGGGCAGGTGACGAAGGACATCAGCTCCGCCCGGCTGGTGGCGTGCGCGACCGCGCCGAGCACGGACCAGGCGTACGGGGAGTGGCCCTGGGAGTCCAGCCAGGGGTAGTAGTGGTCGGAGATGACGAGCTGGTCGAAGCCGGCCGCCTCCGCCCGCACCGCGTAGTCGACCAGTTGCTTCGGACCGGCCTGCTCGCACATCAGGGTGTAGCCGACCTTGACCATGGGTGTCTCCTTCCGACCCGGGCGGATCATCCCCGGATACCCCTGCCAGGTCGGGTCAACCCTCGCGTCCGGTGTCGGCGGTCCGCTGCTTAACCGGTTCATTGCGTGACCGGCCCGACCGGCCTACGCTGATCCTTGCGCCGCCGGGAGCCGGGCGGCGGCTGTCGGGCTGCAGCCGCCATCCCCTGTGACGTCCCACCCCCACCTGGGCAGCGGGGGTCCTCCCTTTGAGGAAGGCCATGAAGAAGAGACTCTCCGCCGCCGGTGCGGCCCTGCTCGCGTTGCTGGTCGCCGTGTTGGCGTTCGGTCAGCCCGCGCGGGCCGCGACCGGCTTCTCCGTCGCCGACGGCAAGCTCTACGACGCCAACGGCAGCGAGTTCGTCATGCGTGGCGTGAACCACGCGCACACCTGGTACCAGCAGCAGACCAGCTCCTTCGCCAACATCAAGGCGCTCGGGGCGAACACGGTGCGGGTGGTGCTGGCCAGCGGCCAGCGGTGGGCGAAGAACGACACCGCCGACGTCGCCAACGTCATCTCGCTGTGCAAGGCCAACCGGCTGATCTGCGTACTGGAGGTGCACGACACCACCGGCTACGGCGAGCAGAGCGGGGCGGTCACCCTCGCTCAGGCGGTCGACTACTGGCTCAGCGTCTCCAGCGCCCTCGCCGGCCAGGAGAAGTACGTCATCGTCAACATCGGCAACGAGCCGTACGGCAACCAGGGCTACGGCACCTGGGCCACCGACACCGCCAACGCCATCAAGCGCCTGCGTACGGGCGGCCTGACGCACACCATCATGGTCGACGCCCCGAACTGGGGTCAGGACTGGTCGTTCACCATGCGCGACAACGCCGCGTCGGTGTTCGCGGCCGACCCGCAGAAGAACACGGTCTTCTCCATCCACATGTACGGCGTCTTCGACACCGCCGCCGAGATCAGCGACTACCTGGGCCGGTTCCGCGCCGCCAAGCTGCCGATCGTGGTCGGCGAGTTCGGCTTCGACCACTCCGACGGCAACCCCGACGAGGACACCATCCTCTCCTACAGCCAGGCCAACGGGATCGGTTACCTGGGCTGGTCGTGGAGCGGCAACGGCGGTGGCGTCGAGTACCTCGACATGGTCACCAACTTCAACCCCGCCGCGCTGAGCACCTGGGGCCAGCGCATCTTCAACGGGGCGAACGGGATCAAGGCCACCGCGAAGGAGGCGACGGTCTTCGGCAGCACCCCGCCGCCGACCACTCCGCCGCCGACGACGCCCCC
>NZ_WAAS01000398.1:0-4297 GCF_008806585.1 Micromonospora sp. AMSO12t | reverse complement strand
GTGCGGAGCAGGTGCGTGAGCATCTGTTGGACTGTGCGGCGCACGGTGTGCAGGGCGGGTTCCACGCGATCGGTGACGCGGCGATCTCGACGGTGCTGGAGGGCTTCGCGGGGGCGGCGGAGAGGTTGGGCACGGACCGGGTGCGGGCGGGTCGGCACCGCATCGAGCACGCGGAGATCATGAACAAGCGGTTGATCGCCGGGTTCGTGGAGTACGGGATCGTGGCGAGCATGCAGCCGGCGTTCGACCGGTTGTGGGGTGGCGCGGGGCGGATGTACGAGTCGCGGCTGGGCCTGGAGCGGTCGTTGGAGTCGAATCCGATGGGTGCGATGCACGGTGTCGGGGTGGCGTTGGCGTTCGGGTCGGATTCGCCGGTGACGCCGCTGGATCCGTGGGGTTCGGTGCGGGCGGCGGTGTGGCACCACAGTCCGACGCAGCGGATGAGTGTGCGGTCGGCGTTCGCGGCGCACACCCGTGGCGGGTGGCGTGCGGTGCGGCTGGACAACGAGGGTGTGCTGGCGTTGGGGGCACCGGCGACGTTCGCGGTGTGGTCGACGCCGGCGGGGGTGGACCGGGGGTTGCCGGTGTTGTTGGCCGCGGACCCGGAGGCGCGTGGTCCGCAGGACCCGACGCCGCTGCCGGTGTGTCGGCGCACGGTGTTGCGCGGTGACGTGATCTACGAGGAAGGGTCTTCGTGAGCGAGCGAACCATCGGTACGGCGTGTGGCGCCGTCGCGGGGCAGGGTCGGGTGACGGTGTGACGGGCAAGCTTGACCTTGATCCGCGGCTGGTGGCGCGGGCGCGGGAGTTGGCGCGTCGCGCCGGGCAGCCGGTGGTGGATCTGGCGCGCAGCCACACGACGGTGTCGGTGGAGCGGGCGGTGCTGCGTCTGGCCGGGGTGGCCGGCGCGGATCCGGACGGTATTCCGTGGGTGAACCGGCTCGTGGACGCGGTGGTCGCGGACGTGGGGTTGGGGCACGGGGTGGCGTTGCCGGTGTTCGACGCGCTCGCCCGGGAGCAGCTCGGGGACGTGACGTTGCTGGCGCAGAAGGCGGCGGCGGGGTCGGTGCGGTTCGAGGTGCCGACGGGGAAGGCGGCCACGGCGGCGCGGAAGGCGGCGCGGCGGGCGGTGGGTGCGGGGATCCGGGCGATCGACCGGCGGCGTGCGGAGCGCGACCGGCTGGTGAAGCGGTTCGGGGATCCGGCGCAGCGGCCGTGGATCTATCTGATCGTGGCGACGGGCGACATCTACGAGGACATTCCGCAGGCGCAGGCGGCGGCGCGGGCGGGCGCGGACGTCATCGCGGTGATCCGGTCGACGGGGCAGTCGCTGCTGGACTACGTGCCGGAGGGGGCGACGCGGGAGGGCTTCGCGGGCACGTACGCGACGCAGGAGAACTTCCGGTTGATGCGGGCGGCGTTGGACGAGTCGTCGCGGGAGTTGGGCCGCTACGTGCGGTTGACGAACTACGCGTCGGGTCTGTGCATGCCGGAGATGGCGACCCTGGCGGGCCTGGAGCGGCTCGACATGATGTTGAACGACTCGATGTACGGGATCCTGTTCCGGGACATCAACCCGATCCGCACGTTCGTGGACCAGCGGTTCTCGCGGCAGGTGCACGCGCGGGCGGGGATCATCATCAACACCGGTGAGGACAACTACCTGACCACGGCGGACGCGGTGGACGAGGCGCACACGGTGACGGTGTCGCAGCTGCTCAACGAGTTCTTCGCGCACGAGGCGGGGTTGGCGGACTGGCAGTTGGGCCTTGGGCACGCGTTCGAGATCAACCCGGACGTGCCGGAGTCGTTGCGGCTGGAGTTGGCGCACGCGTTGCTGGCGCGGGAGTTGTTCCCGGACGCGCCGTTGAAGTGGATGCCGCCGACGAAGCACATGACGGGTGACGTGTTCCGGGGCAATCTGCTGGACGGGTTCTTCAACCTGGTGGGCACGATGACCGGTCAGGGGATTCTGCTGGTGGGGATGATGACCGAGGCGGTGGTGACGCCGTGGTTGTCGGACCGGGACATCGCCCTGCAGAACGTGCGGTACGTGCTGGGTGCGGCCGGTGGGTTGCACGAGGACTTCGTGCCGGCGTCGGGCGGGTTCATCCAGCAGCGGGCCAACCGGGTGCTGGGTGAGGCGGTCGACCTGCTGGAGCGCATCGGTGATCAGTCGCTGTTGACGGCGATCGCCGAGGGCACGTTCGGGATCATGAAGCGGCCGGCGGACCGGGGCAAGGGGCTGGCGGGGGTGGCCGCGCACGAGGCCGGCTACTTCAATCCGGCCACGGAGATCCTGGAGGCGCCGGTGGCGGGTGGAGAGGTGGCACGGGCGTGAGCGCCGTCGAGGCCGGCGGGGACGCCGGGAAGAAGATCGTCCGGCCGTACGGGGACACCACGGGCGATGGCATGGTGCAGGTGTCGTTCACGTTGCCGGTGCCGCACGACAAGCGGGCCGAGGGCGCGGCGGTGCAGTTGGCGAACAAGATGGGCATCGATCCGGCGATGCTGGTGCACGCCAAGCCGATGAGTGACGGCTTCACGTTCTTCGTGGTGTACGGGCGGGTGAACCATCTGGTGGACCTGTCGGCGGTGCAGGTGGTGGAGCGTGACTTCCCGCTGCTGAGCGCCAAGGAGGTCAACGCGGTGGTGAAGCGGCGGTTGCGGCGCAAGTTGTCGGTGGTGGGGGCGTGCATCGGCACGGACGCGCACACCGTCGGCATCGACGCGATCCTCAACGTGAAGGGCATAGCGGGGGAGAAGGGCCTGGAGTACTACCGGGAGTTGAAGGTCACGAACCTGGGTGCGCAGGTGAGCGTGCCGGAGTTGGTGGAGGCGGCGCGGGTGGAGCGCGCGGACGCGGTGCTGGTGTCGCAGGTGGTGACGCAGCGCGACGCGCATCTGCACAACACGCGGGAGATGTCGGCGGCGTTCCGGGAGGCGATGCCGGCGGGGCGTCGGCCGTTGCTGATCGTGGGTGGGCCGCGTTTCGACGAGTCGATGGCCGGCGAGTTGGGCGTGGACCGGATCTTCGGTCGGGGGACCACCCCGGGTGAGGTGGCGAGTTTCCTGGTGCACGCGTTGGTCACGGAGAAGAAGGCGAAGGCATGAGTGATTCCCGGGTGGGTCTGACGGTCGTGCACCGGCGGTACGTGCCGTATTCGCACGCCCACTACGCCGGCAACCTGGTCGACGGGGCGTACGCGCTGGGGTTGTTCGGGGACGTGGCCACGGAGGTGTGTATCCGCACCGACGGTGACGAGGGGTTGTTCGCGTCGTACTCGGACGTGCAGTTCCGGGCGGCGATGCGGGCGGGTGACGTGTTGGAGGTGACGGCGACGGTGACCCGGGTGGGTACGCGTAGCCGCACGATCGACTTCGTCGCGGCCGTGGTGTGCCGGGGGCGTCCGGATCGGGGTGAGTCGGCGGCGGAGGTGCTCGGCGAGCCGATCGTGGCGGTCACCGCGACCGGCACGGTGGTCGTGCCGCCGGTGGCGTGAGGTACGCGGTCTGCGCCGACGTCGGGTCCACGTACACGAAGGTGGCGGTGGTGGACCTCGACGCGGGCGCGTTGGTGGCGGGGGCGTCGGCGCCGACGACGGTGGGCACGGACGTGCTGCACGGCCTGGACGCGGCGGTGGCGGCGGCCACCGCCGGCCTGGCGGCGGGTCAGGCGCCCTGGTACGTGTGTTCGTCGGCCGGTGGTGGGTTGCGGCTGGCGGTCGTCGGCTACGAGCGGCTGGTGACCGCGCAGGCGGGCCGGCGGGTGGGTCTGTCGGCGGGCGCGAACGTGGTGCACGTGGCCGCGGGTCGGCTCGGTGCGGCGGACCTGACGGGGCTGCGGGCGGCCCGCCCGGACGTGGTGCTGCTGGTGGGCGGCACCGACGGTGGTGACGCCGAGACGTTGACGCACAACGCGACGCGACTGGCGCGGGCCCGCTGGCGGGTGCCGGTGGTGTTGGCCGGCAACGTCGACGTTCGCGACGACCTGCACGCCGTGCTGGCTGCGGCGGGGGTGCCGGTGACGGTGGCCGACAACGTGCTGCCGCGCATCGGGGTGCTGGCGCCGGCGTCGGCGCGCTCGGCCATCCGGGAGGTGTTCCTGCGGCACGTGATCGGGGGCAAGCGGCTGTCGCGGGGGTCGCGGTTCGCGCGGCTGGTGCGGGCGGCCACCCCCGACGCGGTGCTGACGGGTGTGGAGGTGCTGGCCGACACCCTGGGTGGTGATCTGGTGGTGGTGGACGTGGGTGGCGCCACCACGGACGTGTATTCGGTGCTCACGCCGGACGAGCGGG
>NZ_WAAS01000397.1:0-4299 GCF_008806585.1 Micromonospora sp. AMSO12t | reverse complement strand
TCCGGCCCCCGGTCGGGCACCTCGGGCATCGGCCGGGTGACCGGCCCGGCTCCGGTGACCCGGAGCGGCTCGCCGTGGTGCCACACCTCGATGCCGGTCTCCGGGTCGGCGTCCGGCAGCTCGTAGCGGGCCTCGTCGGCGGTGAGGGTGACCCGCAGCCGGTGGCCGTGCCAGCGCAGGTGGAACGCGAGCCGGTCGATCGCCGCCGGCAGCCGGGGGTCGAAGGAGAGCACCCCGCGGTCGTCGCGCAGCCCGCCGAAGCCCTGCACCAGGGCCAGCCACGCCCCGCCCAGCGACGCCAGGTGCAGCCCGTCGCCGGTCTTGTCGCCGAGGTCCGCCAGGTCCTGGAGCACCGACTCGGCGAACAGGTCGTACGCCAGGTCGAGGTGCCCGACCTCGGCGGCGAGCACGGCCTGCGGGGAGGCCGACAGCGACGAGTCCCGGACGGTCCGCGCCTCGTAGTAGGCGAAGTTGCGGGCCTTCTCGTCGGCCGTGAACTCCCCCGGGCAGCGCTGCATGGCGAGCACCAGGTCGGCCTGTTTGACCACCTGCCTGCGGTACAGCTCCAGGTAGGGGAAGTGCAGCAGCAGCGGGTAGTCGTCGTCCGAGGTGTCCGCGAAGTCCCACTCCGGCTGCTCGGTGAAGCCCGCCGACTGCTGGTGCACCCCCCGCTTGCGGTCGTACGGGACGAAGACCGCGTCGGCCGCGGCGCGCCAGGCCGACACCTCGGCCGCCTCGACCCCGAGCCGGGCCGCCGCCCCGGGGTGCCGCTCGGCGGCGTCGGCGGCCCCGCGCAGGTTGCGCCGGGCCATCAGGTTGGTGAAGACGTTGTCGTTGACCAGGGCGCTGTACTCGTCGGGGCCGGTCACGCCGTGCAGGTGGAAGGTGCCGGTGTCGGACCAGTGGCCGAAGCCGTGCCAGAGCCGGGCCGTCTCGACCAGCAGTTCCAGCCCGGGCCCGGCGAGGAACTCCTCGTCGCCCGTGGCGGCGGCGTAGCGCAGCACCGCGTCGGCGATGTCGGCGTTGAGGTGCAGCCCGGCCGTGCCGGCCGGCCAGTAGCCGGAGCACTCCCGCCCGCCGAGGGTCCGCCACGGGAAGGTCGCGCCGGTCAGCCGCAGCTCCGCCGCGCGCTCGCGGGCCTCCGGCAGATGGGCGTGCCGCCAGCGCAGCGCCGAGCGGGCCAGCGGCGGGTCGAGGTAGGTCAGCACGGGCAGGACGTAGCCCTCCGTGTCCCAGAGCACGTGCCCGTCGTAGCCGTTGCCGGTCAGGCCCTTGGCGGGAATGGTCCGGTCGCCGTCCGCCCGGCCCGCCTGGAGCAGGTGGAACACCGAGAACCGGATGGCCTGCTGGAGCTCGTCGTCGCCGTCGAGCTGGACGTCGGCGGTCTGCCAGGCGGCGTCCAGCGCCGCGCGCTGGCCGGTCAGCAGGGTCTCGAAGCCCTCCGCGCGGGCCGCGTCGGCCTCCGCGACGACCAGTCGGGCCAGTTCCTCCGGGGGCAGGCCGTCCACCGGGGTGCACTCGTACGCGGCGAACTTGGTCAGTCGCAGCCGCTCGCCGGCGCGCAGCGTCCCGGTCAGCGTGAGGCGCAGCCGGTCGGGGGTGCAGTCGACGCCGGGTGCGAAGCCGTCCGGGGCGTGCACGTCGTGCGCGACGGCGACGGCGACCCGCTGGCCGCTGTGCCCGGTGCGGTGGACGAGGACGCCGTCGTGGCCGTCGGAGTGCCGGTACTCGGCGGTCAGCGGGTCGGTGATCACGGAGGCGGCGCGGGGGTCGTCGGCGCGCTCCGGCACCCGCTCGTTGGCGAGCAGGTCGGCGCAGACCCGCACCTCGACCGTGCCGTCCAACGGCTCGACGGACCACCGGACGGCGGCCACCGGACGGCGGGGCAGGGAGACCAGTCGGACGCTGCGGACGCGTACGCCGTGGCCGGCCGGCGAGATCCACTCGGTGTGCCGCTCGACCACCCCGGCGCGCAGGTCGAGCACCCGCTCGTGGGTGCGCAGGGTGCCGGTGCGCACGTCCAGCGGCTCGCCGTCGACCCAGAGGCGGATCAGGGCCGCGTTCGGCGCGCTGATCACCGTGTCGCTGAACTGCGGGAAGGCGTACCCGTCCTCGGGATAGTCGAGCTCGCGCCGCTCGTGGAAGCCGTTGAGGTAGGTGCCGGGCATGCCGTAGGGCGTGCCCTCGTCCAGGGTGCCGCGCCAGCCGACCCAGCCGTTGCCCAACGCGAAGATCGACTCGGTCTCGGCGAGGCGGTCCATGTCCGCCTCCGTACGCCGGATCCGCCAGGCCTCGTCGCCCCCTGTGACCTGCCCGGTCGGCGGCCGATCGGTGATGGGGGTTTCGTGCACAGCGCCTCCAGGGAAGTCCGACGTACCGGGTCAATCGAAGCAGATGGGGCTGAGAGGTCGCTGAGACGAAAGTCGGGGCCACCACCCGACCAATGCACACTGCGCCCGACTTCCAGGTATTCCAGGGTTGTCTGGGAGCTAAACGAGGTATGAACGATCCGTGAGGTGAATCATGATTGATGCGGACACGTCGGACGTTCCGAAGATCAGTGTCGAGTGGTACCAGGACATCGTCGACTTCGCCGCCGACACCCCGCAACCGGTGCAGTGGTTCGCCGAGCACTTCACCGAGGGCGCGATCCTGCTGCTCGGCGCGCTGTGGCTGATCGCGGCCGTGTCCCGGCTCGGGGGCGGGCCGCGCGACCGCGCGTACGCCCTGGTGTCGCCAGCGCCGGTGGTGCTCGCGTACGGGTGCAGCGAGCTGCTGAAGACCGTGGTGGACCAGGAACGCCCCTGCCGGGCGATCGCCACCGAACTCGCCATCATCGCCGGCGAGTGCCCGCCGACGGGCGACTGGTCGTTCCCCAGCAACCACTCCACGATCGCGGGCGGCCTGGCGGTGGCGACGCTGCTGCTGTCCCGCCGGGTCGGCCTGGTGGCGCTGCCGCTGGCGGCGCTGGCCGCGTTCTCCCGCACCTTCGTCGGCGTGCACTACCCGCACGACGTGGTCGCCGGTGTCCTGCTCGGCGCCCTGTTCGCCGCGCTGCTCACCCCGCTGTTCGCCCGCCCCGCCGCCGGGCTGCTGCACCGCCGCGCCCGCCAGGCCGAGCGCCCCGTCCGCGATCCGGCCACCCCGACGTCCCGCCGCTGACCGCTCCTGGCCGGGCGGCCACCCGCCCGCACGGAGGGCCTGCGTGGACGGGAGGCCGCCCGGCCAGGCGGAGGAGCGCGGGCGGCCTGCGCCCGCACGGATCAGAGCAGGACGAGGGCGGCGAGGGCGCCGAGGACGAGGAACGGGCCGAAGGGGAGGTGGCTGCGCCAGCCGACGCGGCGGGCGGCCAGCAGCGCGACGCCGACCGCCCCGGAGAGCAGCAGGGCGAGCACCAGCCCGGTCACCGGGACCGCCCAGCCGTACCAGCCCAGCAGCGCGCCGACGCCGAGCGCCAGCTTGGCGTCGCCGAGGCCGAAGCCGCGCCGGCCGAGCAGCAGCGTGGTGGTGGCGAAGAAGAGCGCCAGCGCGACGCCGGCCACGGTGGCGCGCAGCCACGGCGCCGGGCCGGCCCCGGCGAGGGCGGCCAGCCCCAGCAGCAGCCAGGTCCCGGCCGCGGCGGGCCAGGTGAGCCGGTCCGGCAGCCGGCACACGGCCGCGTCGACGAGGACCAGCGGGATCGCCCAGCCCAGCCACCAGGCCGTGGCGACCAGCACGGCGGGGGGCGGCCCGAGCAGCACCAGCGCCCCGACGGCCGCCGCGAGGGCGAGTTCCACCGTGCCGGGCGGCGGGCCGACGCGCGCCCCGCACCGCCCGCACCGCGCCGTCGGGCCCAGCGCCGGCCAGGGCCGGGCCAGCCCGACCGGGGCGCCGCACGCGTCGCACCCGGTCCGGGTCGCCACCCCCGGTGGTACGGCGTGCCGGATCACGGCGAGCCGGAGCACCGGGGCGAGCGCGAGTACGGCCAGCAGCCGCGCCCCGCGCGCGGCGACCTTCGGTGCGGCCGGCTCCGCCACCGCCGGCGGCCCGGTCATCGCCATGACCGCCCCCGGAGGCCCGCACCGACGACAACCACGCAGGGTAGCGCCATGGACGACTTCCGGTAACGGGCGAAACGGCCCGCACTCCTCCCCCGCGATGCGCGGCGTTGGGCGCGGAAATGGCGCATCCGAATAGGCGGGAATCCCACCATGGCGAAATAGCGACACGTCGGCGCGGGGGACGGATCGGACCAGACACCACGTCCGGGACACGCACCGACCGCCTCGACGACGCCTCGCCCACCGCGCGCGCTTCCCA
>NZ_WAAS01000396.1:0-4348 GCF_008806585.1 Micromonospora sp. AMSO12t | reverse complement strand
CGCTCGGGCAGGGACCGGCAGAACTCCACCCCGTCCCGCCCGCCCAGCGCGCTGACGTCGGCGGTGACGAAATAGGTGCCCTCCGGCGGGAGCACCTCGAACCCGGCGTCGGTGAGCCCGCCGACGAGCTGGTCGCGGCGGGCCTGCATGTCGTCGCGGAAGTCGGCGAAGTAGGCGTCCGGCAGGGCCAGCGCCACCGCGACCGCCGGCTGGAGCGGCGCGGCGTTGACGAAGGTGAGGAACTGCTTCACCCGCAGCACCGCCGAGACCAGCGCCGCCGGCCCGCTCACCCAGCCGACCTTCCAACCCGTGCAGGAGAACGTCTTGCCGGCCGACGAGATGCGCAGCGTCCGCTCCCGCATGCCGGGCAGAGTGGCCAGCGGGACGTGCGGGGTGGACGCGTCGGCGAAGACCAGGTGCTCGTACACCTCGTCGGTCACCGCGTACGCGCCGTGCTCCCGGCACAGCTCGGCGACCAGGGCCAGCTCGTCGGGGGTGAACACCTTGCCGGTCGGGTTGTGCGGCGAGTTCAGCAGCACCAGCCGGGTGCGCGGGCCGAACGCGGCGCGCAGGGCGGCCGGGTCGAAGGCGTACCGGCCGTCGGCGGCGGGACGCAGCGTGACCGGGCGCCGGACCGCGCCGGCCAGCGCGACCGAGGCGGCGTACGAGTCGTAGTAGGGCTCGAAGCAGACGACCTCGTCGCCCGGCTCGCAGAGCCCGAGGATGGCCGCCGCGATCGCCTCGGTGGCGCCCGCCGTCACCACGATCTCGCCGTCCGGGTCGTACTCCAGTCCCCAGAACCGGCGCTGGTGTGCCGCCACCGCCGCGCGCAACGCCGGGACGCCCGGGCCCGGCGGGTACTGGTTCTGCCCGGTGCGCAGCGCCTCCGCGGCGGCGGCCAGCATCTCCGGCGGCCCGTCGGTGTCGGGGAAGCCCTGACCGAGGTTGACCGCGCCGGTGCGCACGGCGAGGGCGGACATCTCGGCGAAGACGGTCGTCCCGAACGGGCGCATCCGGGCCACCAGCGGATCCACGTCGGCGGTCGTCACGCCCGCCAGCCTACGGACTCCCGGCGCGGCTTCAACCCCTGCCGAGGGCGGCCCCGACCGCCCGGAACCGTCGCCGGCAGCACCGTCGCCCGGCGGAGCTATGTCACGGAGAGTGCCGCTTCCCCTCCGATCGCTCAAGTTGGGTGATCGTTTACCCGGCTTTCGCGCACGCGCGATGAGTGGAACTAGGTTAGGCTGCGGGACATGTGTGGAATCGTTGGTTACGCCGGCGCGCGCCCGGCGCTCGGCATCGTGCTCGACGGACTGCGGCGGCTGGAATACCGCGGCTACGACTCGGCCGGCGTCGCCATCGTCTGCGACGGCGCGCTGCTGACCGAGAAGAAGGCCGGCAAGCTGGCCAACCTGGAGAAGGTGCTCTCCGAGCGGGCCGCCGAGGATCCCACGTCCTGCGCGGCCAGCCCGATCGGCATCGGGGACGGCACCACCGGCATCGGGCACACCCGCTGGGCCACCCACGGCGGCCCGACCGACCGCAACGCCCACCCGCACCTGGCCCCCGACGGCCGCGTCGCCGTGATCCACAACGGCATCATCGAGAACTTCGCCAAGCTGCGCGCCGAACTGGAGGCCGACGGCGTCCAGTTCACCAGCGACACCGACACCGAGTGCGCCGCGCACCTGCTCTCCGCCGCGCTGGCCGACCTGCGCGCCGCCGGCCACCCCGACGGGCCGCAGCTGCTCGCCGCCGGCATGCGGGTGGTCTGCCAGCGGCTGGAGGGCGCGTTCACGCTGCTCGCCGTCGACGCCGCGGTGCCCGGCGCGGTGGTCGGCGCCCGGCGCAACTCGCCGCTCGTCGTCGGGCGGGGCGACGGCGAGAACTACCTCGCCAGCGACGTGGCCGCGTTCATCGAGCACACCCGGGAGGCGGTGGAGCTCGGCCAGGACCAGATCGTCCTGATCACCGGCGACACCATCGAGATCACCGACTTCGCCGGCCAGCCCGCCAGCGGCAAGGACTTCCACATCGACTGGGACTCCTCCGCCGCCGAGAAGGGCGGCTACGACTGGTTCATGCTCAAGGAGATCGAGGAGCAGCCGCAGGCCATCGCCGACACGCTGCTCGGCCGGCTCACCGACTCCGGCGAGATCATGCTCGACGAGGTCCGCCTCAGCGACCAGGACCTGCGCGACGTCGACAAGATCTTCATCGTCGCCTGCGGCACCGCGTACCACTCCGGCCTGGTCGCCAAGTACGCCATCGAGCACTGGACCCGGATCCCGTGCGAGGTGGAGCTGGCCAGCGAGTTCCGCTACCGCGACCCGGTCCTCGACCGGTCCACGCTGATCGTGGTGATCTCGCAGTCCGGCGAGACGATGGACACCCTGATGGCGCTGCGGCACGCGAAGGAGCAGAAGGCCCGCGTCCTGGCCATCTGCAACACCAACGGGTCCACGATCCCCCGCGAGTCCGACGCGGTCCTCTATACCCACGGCGGGCCGGAGATCGCCGTCGCGTCCACCAAGGCGTTCCTCACCCAGCTCGTCGCCTGCTACCTGATCGGCCTGCACCTGGCCCAGGTGCGCGGCATCAAGTTCGCCGACGAGGTGGCCGCCGTCGTCGCCCAGCTCCAGGAGATGCCGGGCAAGCTGCGCGAGCTGCTGGAGCGGATCGAGCCTGTCCGCGAGCTGGCCCGCGACCTGAAGGCCGAGCCGACCGTGCTCTTCATCGGCCGGCACGTGGGCTATCCGGTGGCCCTGGAGGGCGCGCTCAAGCTCAAGGAGCTGGCGTACATGCACGCCGAGGGCTTCGCCGCCGGCGAGCTGAAGCACGGCCCGATCGCGCTGATCGACAAGGGCACCCCGGTGATCTGCATCGTGCCCTCCCCGGTCGGCCGGGGCATGCTGCACGACAAGGTGGTCTCCAACATCCAGGAGGTACGGGCGCGCGGCGCCCGGACCATCGTGATCGCGGAGGAGGGCGACGAGGCGGTCGTCCGCTACGCCGACCACCTGATCCGCGTGCCGCGTACGCCGACGCTGCTCGCGCCGCTGGTCACCACCGTGCCGTTGCAGGTCCTGGCGGCCGAGATCGCCGCCGCCCGGGGGCACGACGTGGACCAGCCCCGCAACCTGGCGAAGTCGGTCACGGTCGAGTAGGCCGCACCGCCCCACGACGGGCCCCGTCCACCCGCGCCGGTGGGCGGGGCCCGCCGCGTCGCGCGGGTCAGCGGCCGAGCACCACCCGGGCCATCCCGTCGAGGGCCGGGTTGTCGGGCGCCCAGTAGCCCGTGTGGCCGTGCCGGCCGCTGGGGAACGTACGCCCGCCGAAGCCCGGGTGGGACGGGTCCTGCCCGAACCACAGCTCCCGCTCCGGCGCGCCGAGCAGCGCCCCGATCGCCGGGCCGACCGGCGACGCGCCCAGCAGGGACCGGCGGGCCAGCTCGTCCGGCGGCCGGGCCCACCGGATCACGTCGTCCGGCGCGGTGCTCGCCCAGACCTGCCCGGGCGGCACGCCCAACTCGCCCGCATGGGCGACCCCCACCCCGGGCGAGCCGACGAAGACCAGCGCGTCGGCGGCCAGCCCGTGATCGCGGGCGGCCGTGCCGACCACCAGCGAGCCGTAGCTGTGCCCGAGCACGGTCTGCCGGCCCGGCGGCCCGTCGTGGGTCTCCCGCAGCCCTTCCTGGAACCGGTGCAGCGCCGGGCCGGCGTTCTGGGCCTGGCCCGGCCACGCCGCCTCGTGCAGGAAATCGGGGGCGTCGTAGTCCAGCCAGAGCACCGCGGCGGCCTCCTCCTCGGGGGCGAGGGCGGCGCAGCGGGCCAGCACCCGGGCCGCCCGACCCAACTCGCCGGGCACGTCGTGCAGGCCCGCGGTCATCCCCGGCACGTAGGTCAGCACCCGGGCCGACCGGTCGGGGTTGCCCAGCGCCACCACCGCCCGTCCCTCGCCGCCCGTGCCCAGCCCCAGCAGGTACGCCCGGGGCTGCTCGTCGCCCGCCAGGCGGGCGGCCAGCGCGTCCAGCCCGGCCAGGGACTTCCCGATCCGCGACAGCCCGGCCAGCTCGACCGGCCCGCGCGGCACCCGCTCCAGCAGCCTTCGCCGCGCGGCCAGCAGTTCCTCCCGCCGCGCCCCGAGCAGCAGCCGGTTGGCCTGGTCGCGGGTGGCCACCGGCACCCCGTCGAGGCGGCCGAGGAGCCCCGGCTCGTGCGCGACGAGCCACCGGCGCTGCGCGGGCGTGAGCCCGGCCCACCAGGCCCGCACCGACGCCGGGTCGGCGCCGGCCTTCGGGCGGCCGGGCGGCGGCCGCTCGGCCCACCCCGCGCGGGCGGCGTCGGCC
>NZ_WAAS01000395.1:0-4380 GCF_008806585.1 Micromonospora sp. AMSO12t | reverse complement strand
GGGCGGGGAGCGGAGCTGGGTCAGCTCACCTGCTGAGTCGTGGCTCAGCGGGGCTGACGTTCGGCCCGGCCACGACTGGGAGGATCGCTATCTCGCACAGCGATCACCTCCTGCGGTCGGCGGGGCCCGGAAGCGGGCCGCACGGCCCGCAAACGCGGATCATCGTACACCCGCCGGTCGCCGTCGCCGCACCCGGCCGAGCGGCCGCACGGACCTCGGCCGAGGGGCCCGCCGCGTCGCCGGAGGGACGGGGCAGGGGCCGGTGCCGGGCGACGCCGCGCCGGCCCGGACGTGCACGGCGTTAGCGCTTACCTGCCGGTAACGCCTAGGCTCCGACCGACCGGGAGATCACTGAACTACAGGGGGAACCGTGGCCCGTACCGTCCTGGTGACCGGCGGCAACCGGGGGATCGGCCTGGCCATCGCGCAGGCCTTCGCCAAGCAGGGCGACCGGGTGGCGGTGACCCACCGCAGCGGCGAGCCACCCGAGGGGCTGTTCGGGGTCCGCTGCGACGTGACCGACTCCGCGTCGGTCGACGCGGCGTTCACCGCGATCGAGGCCGAGCTGGGGCCGGTGGAGGTGCTCGTCGCCAACGCCGGGATCACCGACGACACGCTGCTGCTGCGCATGTCGGAGGAGCAGTTCACCCGCGTGCTGGACACGAACCTGACGGGCGCGTTCCGGTGCGCCAAGCGCGCCTCGGGCAAGATGCTGCGCGCGAAGTGGGGCCGGATGATCTTCATCTCCTCGGTGGTCGGCCTCTACGGCGGCCCCGGCCAGGTCAACTACGCGGCGAGCAAGGCCGGCCTGGTGGGCGTGGCCCGCTCGATCACCCGCGAGCTGGGCAGCCGCAACATCACGGCCAACGTGGTCGCGCCCGGCTACGTGGAGACCGACATGACCGCCGGCCTGCCCGAGGACCGCAGGACCGAGTACCGCAAGGCCATCCCCGCCAACCGGTTCGCCCAGCCGGACGAGATCGCGGGCGTGGTCACCTGGCTGGCCGGC
This sequence comes from Micromonospora sp. AMSO12t, assembly GCF_008806585.1. NCBI lineage: Bacteria > Bacillati > Actinomycetota > Actinomycetes > Micromonosporales > Micromonosporaceae > Micromonospora > Micromonospora sp. AMSO12t. The sequence continues at coordinate 3,371 of NZ_WAAS01000395.1, read as the reverse complement.
GACGCCGCCGGCTACGTCTCCGGCGCCGTCATCCCGGTCGACGGCGGCCTCGGCATGGGCCACTGACAAGCGGTCACTGAGAACTACGGAGGAATCCCTGCATGTCCGGACTGCTCGCCGGTAAGCGGCTGCTGGTCACCGGCGTCATCACCGACGCCTCGATCGCCTTCTCCGTGGCGAAGCTCGCCCAGGAGAACGGGGCGCAGGTCGTGCTCACCGGCTACGGCCGGCTCTCCCTCGTGGAGCGGATCGCCAGGCGACTGCCCGAGCCCGCCCCGGTGATCGAGCTGGACGTGACCGACGCCGACCATCTCGCCGGGCTCGGCGACCGCGTGCGCGAGCACGTCGACGGCCTGGACGGGGTGGTGCACTCGATCGGCTTCGCCCCGCAGAGCTGCCTCGGCGGCGGCTTCCTCGACGCCCCCTGGGAGGACGTGGCGACCGCGCTGCACGTCTCCACGTACTCCTACAAATCCCTCGCGATGGCGGCGCTGCCGCTGATGTCCGCCGGCGGCGCGGTGGTCGGCCTGACCTTCGACGCCACGAAGGCGTGGCCCGTCTACGACTGGATGGGCGTGGCCAAGGCCGGGCTGGAGTCCGCCTCCCGCTACCTGGCGCTGCACCTGGGCAAGCAGGGCATCCGCAGCAACCTGGTCGCCGCCGGGCCGCTGCGCACCATCGCCGCCAAGTCGATCCCCGGCTTCGATCAGTTCGAGGAGGCCTGGGCCGAGCGCGCGCCGCTGGGTTGGAGCCTCACCGACCAGGAGCCGGCGGCGCGGGCCTGCCTGGCGCTGCTGTCCGACTGGTTCCCGGCCACCACCGGCGAGATCGTGCACGTCGACGGCGGCTACCACGCCATCGGCGCCTGACGTGTGAGGAAGGGCCCCCTGCAATCGCATTCTGCATAGCAGGGGGCCCTTCCTCACACCCCGGACCAGGGGGCCGCGCCCGGCGGGAACGGGCACCGGGAAGAATGGGAGCCATGGCGTACGACGCGGTGGTCCTGGTGTCCTTCGGCGGACCGGAACGGCCCGAGGACGTGATGCCGTTCCTGCAGAACGTGACCCGGGGGCGGGGCGTGCCGCCGGAGCGGCTGGCGGAGGTCGCCGAGCACTACCAGCACTTCGGTGGCGTCTCGCCGATCAACCAGCAGTGCCGGGAGCTGCTCGCGGCGGTCCGGGAGGACTTCGCCGCCAACGGCCTCGACCTGCCGGTCTACTGGGGCAACCGGAACTGGGACCCGATGCTCGCCGACACCGTGGCGCAGATGCGCGACGACGGCGTCACCCACGCCCTGGCGTTCGTGACCAGCGCCTTCGGCGGCTACTCCTCCTGCCGGCAGTACCAGGAGGACATCGCCGCCGCCCGCGCGGCGGTCGGCCCCGACGCCCCGCTGATCGACAAGCTCCGCCAGTTCTGGGACCACCCCGGCTTCGTCGAGCCCCACGCCGACGCGGTGCGGGCGGCGCTCCGCCGCCTCGACCCGGCGAAGCGGGACGGCACCCGACTCGTGTTCACCGCGCACTCGGTCCCGAACTCGATGGCCGCGAACGCCGGCCCGCACGGCGGCCGGTACGAGGCGCAGCTCGCCGAGGTCGCCCGGCTGGTCCACGCCGCGGCCGCCCCGGACCTGCCCTGGGACCTGGTCTGGCAGAGCCGTTCCGGCCCGCCGCAGGTGCCGTGGCTGGAGCCGGACGTCAACGACCACCTGCGTACGCTTGCCGACGCCGGCACCACCGGCGTGGTGGTCAGCCCGATCGGGTTCGTCTCCGATCACCTGGAGGTGGTGTGGGACCTGGACACCGAGGCGCGGGAGACGGCCAGGCAGCTCGGGCTGGACTTCGTCCGGGCCGCCACCCCCGGCACCGACCCCCGGTTCGTGGCGATGGTGCGCGAGCTGGTTCGCGAGCGGACCGACCCGGACGGGACCGGCCTGCGCCGCCGCCTCGGCGAGCTGCCCATGTGGGACACCTGCCCCACGGTGTGCTGCGTCCCGGCACGCCGCCCCACCGCCGCCCAGGAAGCCGGGAACCCGGCCTCCTGACCGCCGCGCCGGCCCCGCCGGCGGCCCGACACCCTGGAACGAGTGACGATGCAGGACCGCAAGCCGGTGGAGAGCTGGCTGACCGACATGGACGGCGTGCTGGTGCACGAGGGCCAGCCCGTGCCCGGGGCACCGGAGTTCGTCTCCCGGCTGCGCGCCTCCGGCAAGCCGTTCCTGGTGCTCACCAACAACTCGATCTACACGCCCCGCGACCTCACGGCCCGGCTGAGCCGGATGGGCCTGGACGTGCCGGAGCAGGCGATCTGGTCCTCCGCGCTGGCCACCGCCCAGTTCCTGGCCGACCAGCGCCCGGGCGGCACCGCGTACGTGATCGGGGAGGCCGGGCTCACCACGGCGCTGCACGCGGTCGGCTACGTGCTGACCGACTTCGCCCCGGACTACGTGGTCCTGGGCGAGACCCGCACCTACAGCTTCGAGGCGATCACCAAGGCGGTCCGGCTGATCAACGACGGGGCCCGGTTCATCTGCACCAACCCCGACGTGACCGGCCCGTCGGTGGAAGGCGCGCTGCCGGCCGCCGGCTCCGTCGCCGCGATGATCTCCAAGGCGACGGGGATCGAGCCGTACTTCGTCGGCAAGCCCAATCCGATGATGATGCGCTCGGCGCTGAACACGATCAACGCGCACTCCGAGACGACCGCGATGATCGGCGACCGGATGGACACCGACATCCTCTGCGGGCTGGAGGCCGGGCTGGAGACGATCCTGGTGCTGACCGGCATCAGCAGCCGCGCCGAGGCGGAGCGCTACCCGTACCGTCCGTCGCGGATCGTCAACTCCGTCGCCGACCTGGTCGACGAGATCTGACCGGCGATCAGGGGCGCAGCGGGGCGTTGCAGGCGGCCACCAGCGCCTGCCGGCAGGCGGTGGTCAGCGGGCGCAGCGCGGCGTCGCGCTGCTGGGCCTCGTAGTTGTTGATCGCGCCGCCCGGCGCCGCGTGCCCGGCCAGCGCGAGCACCCGGTCGAGCACGGCGGCCCGGGCGAAGAGCCGCCGGGCCCGCGGGTCGAACCCGGGCGGCAGGTCGGTGGCGCCGTCCGGCCGGCGCAACGCCTCCAGGGCCCCGGCCAGCTCGGGTCGCCACTGCGCGACGTCCAGCCGGGTCAGCGCGGCGGTCGTGTCGGCCAGGGCCACCGCCAGCTCCGCCTCGGCCTCGGCCGCGCCGGGCAACGCGAGGGAGGCGGCCGGAGCGTCGGCCGGCAGCGGGTAGACCCGCCAGAGGACCGTCTCGAAGGTGTCGCCGGAGCCGGACGTGTGCGTGCGCACGTGCGGGATGAGCCCGAGCCCGCCGGCGACGACCGCCTCGCC
>NZ_WAAS01000394.1:0-4422 GCF_008806585.1 Micromonospora sp. AMSO12t | reverse complement strand
CGCCGTCGCCGGACCGGAGGGCGTCACGCCGGCCCTGCCCGCCGGGCTGACGCCGACCATGGTCGCCGGGCCGCCGACCGCCCCGACCGTGCCCGCCGCACCGTCACCGGCCGACCCGTTCGCACCACCGGGCGCGGGCCCGGCACCGTTCGCACCGCCGGGAGCGGGCCAGTCACCGTTCGCACCGCCGTGGGCGCCGGCCGCTGGCTCGTCGGGCGCACCGGCCGAAGGCTCGGCACCGTACGCACCGCCGGGGACTCCGGCCGCAGTCCCGGCCTCGGGCGCACCGGCGGGCGGCGCGGCACCCTACGCGCCGCCGGGCGTACCCCAGGGTGGTCCTGCGGGGGTGTGGCCGGGCGTACCCGTCTCCGGCACGCCCGTGTCGGCGTCGCCCGGCGGCGGCCGGAGTCGGCCGGCGCTCCCCCGACGCCGGGCGCTGTGGGTCTCGCTCGCCGCCGTGTTGGCGCTCGCCGGCGTGGCGACGGCGGCGGTGCTGTACCTGACCCGCGACCGCTACCCCGCCCTGGAGTTCCGGACCGTCGACCAGCTGACCCGGGTGCCCGCCGGCACGGAACGACCGGCGGACATGTTCACCGCGGTCCTCGGGCAGCGGGCCTATCTCGGGTATCCGCTCGGCGACGGGCGGCTGGAGGTGGTGTCGGTCGACGCCGGCACCGGCGCGGTGAAGTGGCGGAAGCAGACCGCGGTGTCCTCCGACCGGTGGAAGGGGATCGTCGCCCTGCCCGGCGCGGTCGCGGTCTTCGCCGACGCGATCGGCGACGACACCCCCCGGGACCTCGTGCTGCTCGACGGCGCCTCCGGCGACCAGCGGTGGCGCCGGTCGATCCTGGGCAACGACGACGTGATCTTCGGCGACGGCGTCGCGGTGCAGGTGGACCGCGCCGGGAAGCGGCTCGTCGGGCTGCGCCTGGGCGACGGCGGGGAGGTCTGGTCGCAGCCCAGCCCGCGCGACGAGTACGACAACACCCGCACCAGCGTCCACCCGGTCACCACCGACAAGGCCCTGGGCGGCCCGGCCTTCCTCGACGGCTCCCCGCGCGATCCCTGGCGCGGCGAGGTCAACCGGATCGTGCAGGTGGGCGCGGACCGGTCCGTCCGACTGGTCGACATGGGCAGCGGCCAGGTGGTCCGCACCCGCGCCGGGGTGGCCGACCACGACGACCTGGTGGTGGCGCACGAGGACCGCCTCTACGTGGCCCGCGACGACGCCGGTTACCAGCTGCTCGCGTACGACCTGACGAGCGACGCCCAGCCGAAGGTGCTGTACACGGCCGAGGACGACAAGCGCCGGCCGGAGGCCCTGGTGCCCTGCGGCGAGCGGCGGGCGTGCCTGCTGGAGGTGACCGGCGGCGACGACGAGACCACCGAGGTCGTGGCGGCCACCGAGGAGAAGGTGAGCAAGTGGAAGGCGCCCCGGGCGACCCGGCTCGTGCCGCTCGGCGAGCACCTGCTCGCCCGGCGGACCTCCCCGGAGTCGGCCGGCACGCTGTTCGGCCCCGACGGTCGCGCCGTGCTCTCCGACCGTCGCGGGGTGGCGGTCCGGCTCGACGCGGGCAACCTGCTGCTCCTCGCCGACCCGCCCAGCTCGGTCGAGGACGACCGCAGCGTCGCCGGGCTGTCGGTGGGCTCGGGTGAGGTGGCCGAGCTGGGCCAGCTGGCGGACGTACGCAGCGACACGTGCTCGTGGAACACCAGCGTGATCGCCTGCGGTGCCGGCAGGCAGAGCGGGGACGCCGGGGCGGAGTCCCCGTACGGATTCGTGCTCTACCGGTTCGCCGGGTAGCCGACACCCCGACAGGCATTCAGATGGATCTATATAGCCGATAGCCTCCTCTCAACGGCCAGGCTGCTCCGCGTCCGGTCACGAGCCGGCGCGGGGCCGACAGGAGGAGGACCGGCAGATGACACTTCCCCGTACCCGGCGATGGCGGGCCCGCGCGGTGGGCGTACTCGCCGCCGCCGCGGTCGTCGCCGCGATGGGCACCCCCGCGGCGGCCACCCCGGCCACCGGCGAGATCCTGCACGCCGACGCCCCGAACGCGGTGACCGACGGATACGTCGTCGTGCTCAGGGACGACGCCATCGGACGCGCCGACGACCGGCGGGCCACCGTCACGGACGCCGCCGGGCGGCTGGCCGACCGCTACGGGGCCACCGTCGACCGCGTCTACGGGCACGCGCTCAACGGATTCGTGGCGCACCTGCCGGAGCGGGCCGCCCGGCGGCTCGCCGCCGACCCGGCCGTGGCGTACGTGGAGCGGGACCGGGTGGTGACCCTCGTCGGGCCGGGCGTACAGCTCAACCCGCCGTCGTGGGGCCTGGACCGCATCGACCAGCGCAACCTCCCGCTCGACGGCCGGTACGCCTACCCGAACACCGCGCACAACGTGCACGCGTACGTCATCGACACCGGCATCCGGAGTACGCACGGCGACTTCGGCGTCCGGGCCGGCGGCGGCGTCGACCTCGTCGACGGCGGCCCGGCGGACGACTGCAACGGCCACGGCACCCACCTCGCCGGCACCATCGGCGGCACCCTGCACGGGGTGGCGAAGGAGATCCGGCTGCGGCCGGTACGGGTGCTCAACTGCGCCGGCAGCGGCACCTTCTCCCAGGTGATCGCCGGGGTGGACTGGGTCACCGCGAACGCCGTGCGGCCTGCGGTGGCGCTCCTGGCACTCGGCGGCGGCGCCAGCACGGCGCTGGACGCCGCGGTGAACCGGTCGATCTCGTCCGGGGTGACCTACTCCGTCACGGCGGGCAGCTCGAACGCCAACGCCTGCAACTTCTCGCCGGCGCGGGTCGCGGCGGCGCTCACCGTGGCGGGCACCACCAGCACCGACGCCCGGATGCCGAGCGGCAACCACGGCAGCTGCATCGACCTGTTCGCCCCCGGCGCCAACATCACCTCCACCTGGCACACCGGCGACGCGGCGGTGACCACCATCAGCGGCAGCTCGATGGCCGCCGCGCACGTCACCGGCTGCGCCGCGCTCGCCCTCTCGGCCAATCCGACCTGGAGCCCGGCGCAGGTGGCCGCGTACCTGGTCGGCAGGGCGACGACGGGAGTGGTGACGGGCGTGGTCAGCGGCACGCCGAACCGTCTGCTCTACTGCGGCCCCTGACCCGCGCGGCCCGTCGCACCGGCGGGCCGCACGGCTCACCTGCGGCCGCGGCCGTGAACTCCGGCTGCGGCCGCGGCTGGGGCCAGGGCTGCGGCTGCGGCTGCGGCTGCGGCTGCGGCTGCGGCTGCGGCTGCGGCTGCGGCTGCGGCTGCGGCGGGAAGATCGATGTTCGGCGGGCCTTGTCCGCGCAGGGCTCGCCGACTACCGTTCAATCGATGATCGACTATCTGGTCATCGGCGGCGGAATCGCGGGCGCCAGCGCCGGACACCACCTCGCCGCGTACGGGACCGTGGTGCTGCTGGAGATGGAGCAGGTCCCCGGCCAGCACTCCACCGGCCGCTCGGCCGCCGTGTTCTCCGAGTACTACGGCGGGCCGGCGGTGCGCGCGCTGACCCGGGCCAGCCGGGGCTTCCTCACCGCGCCGCCGCCGGGGTTCGCCGAGCACCCGCTGCTCACCCCGCGCGGCACGCTCAGCCTCTGCCCACCGGGCAGCGAGGACGCCTTCGAGGCGGCGCTGCGCGACGGGGCCGAGGTGGACCCGCCGGCCCGCGAAATCGACGTCGCCGACCTGCCCCGGCACTGCCCCGTCGTACGGCCGCAGTGGTGCCGGCGGGCGATGGTGAAACCGGCCGTGCGGGACCTCGACGTCGCCGCGCTGCACCAGGGCTACCTGCGCGGCATCCGGGCGGCCGGCGGCCGGGTCGTGTGCGGCGCGCGGGTACGCCGGCTGCGGCGCGGCGGCGACGGTTGGCAGGTGGACACGGACGCCGGCGAGTTCACCGCCCGGGTCGTCGTCAACGCGGCAGGCGCCTGGGCCGACGAGGTCGCGACGGCGGCCGGCGTACGACCGGTGGGGTTGACGCCCCTGCGGCGCACCGCCTTCCTGGTGGACGCGCCGGCCGGTGTCCCGGCGGGGGACTGGCCGATGGTCAACGACGTCGACGGCACCTTCTACTTCAAGCCGGAGTCGGGGCGCCTGCTGGTCTCCCCGTGCGACACCACTCCCGTGCCGCCGGGCGACGCCCGCCCCGACGACCTCGACGTGGCGATCGGCGCCGACCGGGTGCAGGCGGCGACCACACTGGACATCCGTCGCGTCCACCAGCCCTGGGCCGGGCTGCGGACCTCCGTCCCGGACGACGTGCCCGTGATCGGCCCGGCGCCCGACGCGCCGGATTTCCTCTGGATGGCCGGGCTCGGCGGCTACGGCGTCCAGACCTCGCCGGCGGCGGGCGCCCTGCTAGCCGCCGAGCCCGGCCATCCAGAGGAAATCCT
>NZ_WAAS01000393.1:0-4423 GCF_008806585.1 Micromonospora sp. AMSO12t | reverse complement strand
CCGCCGTCGCGCTCTGCGCGGCCCTGCTGTTCCTCGGACCCGCCGCGCCCGCCGCCCGGCCGGTCCCGGCGGCGGGGCGAGCGTTCGTCCCGGCGGCACCGCCCGGGGTCGCACCGCCCATGGTCGCGCCGGCCGGTGCCGTGCGGTTCCGGTGGCCGCTCGACGGCGTCCCGCGCCCGGTGCGCCGGTTCGACCCGCCGCCCCGGCCGTGGCTGCCCGGGCACCGGGGCGTCGACCTGGCCGCCGCGCCGGGCGCGACCGTGCGGGCCGCTGGCGTCGGCACGGTGCTCTTCGCCGGTCTGGTCGCCGGCCGTCCCGTCGTCACCGTCGGGCACGCCGACGGGCTGCGGACCACCCACGAGCCGGTGTCGCCGACGGTCCGCCCCGGCGAGACACTCGCGGCCGGGGCACCGCTGGGCACCCTCCTCGCGGGCCACCCGGGCTGCCCCGCCCCCGCCTGCCTGCACTGGGGGTTGCGGCGCGGCGCCGACTACCTGGATCCGCTGGCCCTGCTCGGCCTGGGACCCGTGCGGCTGCTGCCGCTCGACGGGGGCGACCCCGCCCTCAGCGCTGGGCGAGCAGCGGGGGCAGCCGCACCGAGAGCCGCTCGTACTCGTCGGGGGTGTTGTAGACCTGGGCGCAGAGCCGCAGCCAGCCGCGTCCGTTCCAGGCCATGACGGCGACCTCGGTGGCGAGCCGCTCGGCGATCCGTGCCCGCAGCGCCCGCGCCGCGTCGAGCGTGCTGCCCAGACCCGCCGGCAGCGGCACGATCCGCATGGCGATCCCCGGTCCGCCGGGGTCCGGCAGGTCGGCGGGGGCCACCCCGAGTGCGTCCCCCAGCAGCCGCTGGCCGTACGCCGCCAGCGCGGCGTTGTGCCCGCGTACCCGGTCCACGCCGAGGCTGCGCAGCGTGAACAGGCCCACCGGCGCGGCCAACCAGCCCGTGTAGTCCTGCGTCGCCGCCCACTCGACGCGGCCGGGGAACCCGGACTCCTGCTCCCAGGAGACGGCCAGCGGTTCGATCCGTTCCCGCCACGGCGGGGCGACCGCCAGCACGGCGGTGCCGCGCGGCGCGTACGCCCACTTGTGCAGGTTGCCCACCCAGAAGTCGGCGCCGACGTCGCCCACCGGTGCCGGAAGCATGCCCGGGGCGTGTGCGGCGTCGACGAGGACCGGTATCCCGTGCTCCCGGGCCACGCCGACGATCGCGGCGACGGGGAAGAGCCGGGCGGTGGCCGAGGTGAGCTGGTCCACGACGAGCAGCCGGGTCCGGCCGGGGCGCAGCCCGGCGCGGACGATCTGGACGATCTCCTCGCCCGAGGCGGCCAACGGGACGGGCAGGGTCCGGTTGACCGCCCCCGTACGCCGGCACTCCCGGGCGATGGCGAGGCCGACCGCGCCGTAGCCGTGGTCGGTGGTGAGCACCTCGTCGCCGGGACGCAGGCCGATCGACTGGAGCACCACCGCCACGCCGGTGGTGGCGTTCGGGACGAGGGCGGTGCCGTCCGGGTCGGCGCCCAGGAACCCGGCCAGGTGCCGGCGGGTGTGGGCGATCCGGTCGACCAGGCCCTGCGTGAAGAAGCGCAGCGGGTTGGCCTCCATCTCGTCGCGCAGCCGCTGCTGGGCCCGCTGCACGGCGATCGGCACCGCGCCGAACGAACCGTGGTTCAGGTGGCTGACCGCCGGGTCGAGCGAGAAGAGCAGGCGGGCTGCCGCGATCGGCTCGGGCGGCTGCGGGAGGCTCACCCGGTGATCGTAGCGACCGGTCGATCCATCGCCGCCGTTCCGCCGGGTACGGTCCGCCGGCCGCCCGCCCGGGACGCGGTTCCATCGAGCCCGTGCCGGTCGACCGTCCTCGATCCCGGAGAATCGCTGGTCATGGACGTCGAACTGCGCTGGCCGACCGCCGCCGACCGGCAGCTGCGCGCCGAGGTGCACCGGGTGCTGCACGCCGTCGCCGAGCGGGGCGGCGCGATCGGGTACGCGGTCCCGCCCGGCCGCGCCGAGACCGACGCCTGGCTGGACGGGGTGCTCGGTCTCGTCGAGGCCGGCGACGCCGCGCTCGTCCTCGCCGTGCTCGACGACCGGGTGGTGGGCACCGGGTCGTGGCGGCGCGGTCCGAAGCCGATCTTCACCCACTACGCCGACCTGGAGAAGATCACCGCACACCCCGCCGCCCGTGGCCGCGGCATCGGTCGGCTCGTCACCGGCGCGCTGATCGACGACGCCCGCAAGGCCGGCGTCGAGACCCTCGCGCTGGGAGTGCGCGGCAACAACCACGGTGCCATCGAGCTGTACGAGCGCCTCGGCTTCCGCGAGTGGGGTCGGCTGCCGAACATCATCGAGGTGGGCGACGAACGCTACGACGACGTGCGGATGTGCCTGGACCTCGGGCGCGAGCCGCACGTCGTGCTCCGGGGCTCGGCCCCCGACGGGCCGGGCTCGTCGCCGCGCCGGACCTGAGCACCCGCCCCTGCCTGTCCGGCAGGTCGGGCCGGCTGCCGCACCCGGGCCGCTCGTGCCCGGGCCGCTCGTGCCCGGGCTGCTCGTGCCCGGGCCGCTCGGGTCCGGGGTGGCCTGCGACGGCGGGACTCAGGCGCGTGGGTGGGCCTGGCGGTAGGCGGCGCGGAGCCGCTCCACGGACACGTGGGTGTAGATCTGGGTGCTCGCCAGGGACGAGTGGCCCAGCAGTTCCTGCACCGCCCGCAGGTCGGCGCCGCCCTCCAGCAGGTGGGTGGCCGCCGAGTGGCGCAGTCCGTGCGGGCTGATCGGGGGCAGGCCGGCGGCCTCCGCGTACCCGCCGACGATCCGCCGTGCCGTCGTCGGGTTGAGCCGTCCGCCGCGGGCGCCGAGCAGCAGCGCGTCGCGGGAGTGCGGTGCGGCCAGCGCCGGCCGGCCGTGGCGCAGCCACTCGTCGAGTGCCCGCTGCGCCGGCACCCCGTACGGCACGGCCCGTTCCCGGCCACCCTTGCCGAACACCCGCACGACCCGTCGCGCGTGGTCGACGTCGGCGACGTCCAGACCGCACGCCTCGCTGATCCGCACCCCCGTGCCGTAGAGCAGCTCCAGCAGCGCCCGGTCCCGCAGCAGTACCGCCTCGGCGACCTGGTCAGCCGCAGGGGGAGGACCTGACGACTCTGGCGACGCCGGCCCGGACCCGTCGTCGGCGGGCGACGCCGGTCGGGCGCCCTTCTGGTCGGGTGATGCTGGCCGGAAGCCCTCCTCGTCGGTTGATGCTGGTCGGGAGCCCTCCCCGTCGGGTGACGACGGTCCTGAGTCGTCCTCGTCGGGTGACGGCGGTCGGGAGCCGCCCTCGGCGGGGGGTGGCGGCCCGGTCGGGGCGAACCGGCCCGGCGCTTCGACCAGGGCGGCCGCCTGGTCGGCACGCAGCACGGTCGGCAGGTCCCGGTGGGCGCGCGGGCTGGACAGGGCGCCGGCCACGTCGGCGGGAAGCAGCCCGCAGCGGTGGGCCCACGCGCTGAACGTCCGCGCCGAGGCCGCCCTGCGGGCGAGCGACGTCCGTGCGGCCCCCATCGTCCGCTGCTTCGCCAGCCAGCTGCGTAGCACGGCGAGGTCCAGCTCCGGCAGGTCGTTGCAGCCCATCCGGTGGGCGTGGTCCAACAGCGACACCACGTCACCGACGTACGCCCGGACGGTGTGGGCGGACCGGTTGCGCACGGCGGCCAGGTACCCGGCGAAGTCGTCCACCGCCTCGCGCATCGCCGGTGGGAGCGCCTCGTGGGTCGCCCGGGTGCCGTTCGCCTCCCGGCTCACCGCGGTCCCCTCGCCGCCACCCGCCGGGCGCCCGGTGCGCCTCGCGTGCGCGTCCCTCCCACGCCGGGCCGAGCTGCGAACGCCGCCTGGCCGGGCCGAGGTGCGAACGCCGCCTGGCCGGGCCGAGGTGCGAGCGCCGCCTGGCCGACCCGCACGGGGGGGCGCACCCCTCGGTACGCCCCGGTGCGGATCGAGGCCGTGGTGGCGATGGGCGGCGGATCCTCGGGCGGCACGGGACCAGCCTACGGTCGCCCGACGCGACCGGCAGGCCACCGGGCCGGGCACGGCACTGGCCGCCCGACGCCACCTCGCCGGGCAGCGCACCTGGCCGCCGGTCACCGGCTGGGCTCCGGGGCCGGGCAGCGCACCGGGCCGCCGGCCACCGGCAGGCCACTGGGCCGGGCAGCGCACCGGGCTGCCGGCCACCGGCTGGGCGCCGGGCCGACCGGGCGCCGAGGCGGTGGCCGGCCGTGCGGGCTCGCGGGTGTTCCCGGCGCGGACGCGCGGCTCGGGTGGTGGATTGCGTCGGCCGGTGCGCGCAGACTTGTCGTACCAACGGGTGTGGGCCCTGGCCGTGGTCGCCGTGCGACGGGACCAGGCTCGACGAAGGGGGACCGGGCATGGGGGTGGACGTCGTCCTCTACCGGGC
>NZ_WAAS01000392.1:0-4429 GCF_008806585.1 Micromonospora sp. AMSO12t | reverse complement strand
CCGGTGCGGCGGAGGGGGACGGGTGGTTCGGCTGGCGAGGGAACGGGTCAGGCTGTCGGCCGTGTTCGACCGGCTGCTCGGCCGACCGCTGCCCGGGCAGCGCGCGCCGGAGCCCCGGCGCTCCAATCCCGACGCCGTGGTCGACTGTGCCGTCTACGTCGGCGGGCGGCGCGAGCCGGGCCGCCTGCACTACGCCGACGCGTACGCCCGCAGCCGTCGCGGCCGCGACGCCTTCGTCTGGCTGGGTCTGCACGAGCCCGATCCGGCGGTGATGGCGGCCGTCGGCCGCACCTTCGGGCTCGACGACCTCACCGTCGAGCAGGCCCTCGCCGACGGCCACCGCCCCACGGTGCGCCGCGAGGGCGACGTCACCCTGCTGGTCCTGCGCACCGCCCGTTACGTCGAGCACGCCGAGCTGACCGACACCTCGGAGGTGGTCGACACCGGCGACGTGATGGTGCTGGTCGGCGACCGCTTCGCCGTCACGGTGCGGCACGGCGCCGCGGGCGCGCTCACCTGCGTACGCGCCGACGTCGAGCAGCGCCCCGCGGTGCTCGCGCAGGGCCCGTGGGCGGTCGCCTACGCGGTCTGCGACCGGATGGTCGACCTCTACCTGGAGGTCGCCGGGCACGTCGAGCGGGACCTGGAACGCGTCGAGGAGGCGGTGTTCGCCCGCGACCGCTCGGCCGACATCCAGCACATCTACCAGCTCAAGCGGGAGGTGGTCGAGTTCAAGCGGGCGGTGCAGCCCCTCCAGGCGCCGCTGCGCTCCCTGCTCGACCAGCGGCCCGACAACCCGCCGCGCGGCCTGCACCGATGGTTCGTCGACGTGGACGCCCGGCTGACCCGGGCGGTGGACCGGGTCGCCGCCTACGACGACCTGCTGACCTCGATCGTGCAGTCCCGGTTGGCGCAGCTCGCGGTGGAGCAGAACAACGACATGCGCAAGATCGCCGCGTGGGCCGCCATCGCCGCCACCCAGACCGGCATCGCCGGCATCTACGGCATGAACTTCGCCAACATGCCGGAGCTGCACTGGCGCTACGGCTACCCCACCGCGCTCGGCCTGATGGCGCTGACCGCGTTCGCCCTGCACCGCCTCTTCCGCCGCTCGGGTTGGCTCTGAGCGCCGCTACTCCATCGTGGACGGCTCCGGGATCGCGGGCGCGGGGCTGGTACGCGGCATCGGGACCTCGGTGGCCCGGACCGCCGGGGCCGACGCCAGCATCCGGTCGAAGACGTTGCGCAACAGGGTCGACATCGCCGGATCGTCCGCCAGGGCGCCGACGAACGAGATCGAGGACGCGCTGAAGACCAGGGCGCCGTTGGGCCGCTCCAGGAAGACCATCGCGGCGCCCTGGCCCCCGGGGTTCTCGCCCCGGGCGATGACCTGCGCCGGGGACGCCTCGCCGGCCAGCCCGCGCAGCCCGTCGGTCTCCCAGCCGCTGGCGGCGCCGTTGTAACCCGTGCGGCCGAACCTGCTGCCGACCACCAGGCCGGTGCCGGCCAGCAGCGGGTGGTCACGCAGCACCTGGTACGGCGCGTACGTGCCGGCGTCGACGTAGTTGGTGCCGAGCAGTTGCGAGGCGGGCAGGCCCAGCTCCGTGTAGATGTCCCGCCTGCCGTCCGACCGGCGGTAGGTGACCACCGTACGACCGGAGTCGACCTGCACCCGCTCGTACAGGCCGTTGCCGCCCGGGTAGATCAGCCGGCCGCCGCCGGCCTGGAAGTTGACCAGGCGCTGCCGCATCGTGTCGGACCAGTACTCGGGATGGCTGCCCAGCACGAGCACCCGGTAGTTGGTGAGCCAGCCGTTGGAGCCGTGCAGGTCGGCGTCCTCGTAGACGTCGAAGGCGAGCCCCTGCCGGGACATCCAGCGGGTCAGCAGGAGATCCGAGAAGAGGGTGTGGTCCCGGATCCCGGGGTCGTCGACGTTCAGCTCCGTCGACGGCCGACGTACGGAGAGGGGCCGGCGGCCCGTCATGTCCGGGCAGTACTGGCTGTGCCCGCCCCAGCTGTTGTAGGCGTTGTAGGTGAAGGTGGGCAGCAACACCGCGATCCTGTTGGTGGGGCGGGTCGGCCGCACAAGGAACGGCACGTACCGGTGCAGCCCGTTCGGGCCCTCCAGCCGGGCGGCGTAGAGGCCGGGCTGCCAGTCTGCGGGGACCCGGAACTGCAACCGGTCCGACCAGCCGCAGCCGACGCCGAGGAACCCCACCGGCAGCGACTGCACCCCGCCGGTGACGGGAAGCGGCGGCGAGACGACCACGGGGGCGCCGGGGTTGGGTGCCAGCCGGACCATCGACGCGGTGAGCGACGGGAACCCCGTGGACACCGCGAAGCGTGCCACCTCGCCCTGCGCCACGCTCGGCGTGTTGGCGTAGCCCTGGAGGGCGGCCTGCGTCTGCACCGTCCAGCCGGAGCCGACCCGCTTGCCGGTGCCGCTGTTCATCCAGGCGGCCCGCCCGTCGGGGCCGGCGGTGGTGTGGTTCGTCAACCGGTACTGCGTGAGCGCGCCGCTCTGCCGGGCGGTGGCCGCGTCCGGCGGGATCGCGTACAGCGCCCCCTGGCCGGTGCACCACACCCCGTCGTTGAGGAAGAAGTTGCGGAAGCCGGAGCCGATCCGCAGGCCCGAGCCCGACGCCCAGGCGCCGCCGCCGAGGTGCCGGTGCCAGCGGATGTCGCCGTAGTGGTAGGCGTAGAGGACCCCGGAGGTGTCCGCCTGCAACACGGCACCGGTGAAGCCGCCACCGATACGCGCCCCCTGGACCGTCCACGTCCTGCTGACCAGGTCGTACTGATGCAGGAAGAGGTCGCCCGCGGCGTTCTGTCCGTAGAACGCGCCGTGAAACCCGCACAGCCGGGGATAGCGCTCGAATCCGGCGCCGATCTGCCCGCCGCTGATCCAGGTGCCGGCGCCGGTCGTCGAGTTGGTCAGCCGGTAGCGGTAGTAGTGGACGGTGCCGTCGCCGCGTACGGCGTAGAGCGAGCCGTCGAGCCCGCCGAAGACCGCCCGGAACTGGTGCCAGCCGGAGCCGATCCGGCGGCCCGAACCGCTCGCCCACGTGAACGCGCCGGTCTGCCAGCCCGTGTGCCGGTACCAGTACAGCGCGCCGTCGGCCTGGATCGCGAAGATGACGCCGTACCCGCCGCCGACCAGGCGGATGAACCGTTGCTGCGGGTCGTACTGGGGCACGGCGGCCGACGCGCCGGACGAGCCCGCCAGCAGCAGCGGCGGCACGGAGGCGGCGATGACGGCGCCGTCGCGGAGCAGCCGTCGGCGCGGTACGCCCCCCAGGCCCGGCACGTTTCCCATGGCGACCCCTCTCCGGCGAGGCGGATGTGCTGGGCAACCTACGAAACCGACGGCGCCGGCGTGGCCCCGCCAAGCGCCCTGAGCGGGGAAATCGGATGATCCGCGAGCACCTCCGACCGGCCGGCCCGCGCCGATCCCGCCGATCAAGCGATTGACGGAAGGCGATTGACTGTTGTCGATCGAGGCGACGGGCCCGGCGCGGCCCGGCGGCGACCTGATCAGCGTCGGCCGGCTTGACGCGTCGGTCCGGGCGTGCCGGGCAGCGCGTTGGTCAGAGCGCGTTGGTCAGGGCGCGCCGGGCGGCGCGGCGGTCAGGGCGTGTCGGGCAGCGCGTCGCCGACCGCGAGGGCGCGCAGGGGGACGGGCTTGACCGGCGCCTGCGCGGTGAACGCCCCGACCTCCTCCGGCCCCCGGCCGGTCAGCGTGCAGATGAACTGGCAGAGGCCCGGCTGGCAGGACCGGCCCTGACACAGGCCCATCCCGGCGCGGGTCACCAGCTTGACCGCGTTCGCGGTGCCCAGGTGCGGGTTGGCCGCCAGCGCCCGGCGCACGTCACCGGCCCGCACCTCCTCGCAGCGGCAGAGCACGGTGTCGTCGGTGACCAGGCTGCCCAGGGCCGCCCGGTCCGGCGCGAAGCGGTCGAGCACCCGGGTGACGAAACGTCGCCGGCGGCGCAGCTCCCGGCGCACCGGGTCGGCCAGCGCGGCGGCCCGACGCTCATCGAGCAGCCCCAGGTCGCGCAGCACGCCCAGGGCGGCCAGCCGGCCCTCGACCGCCGCCTGCTCGGCACCCGCGACGCCGGTCAGCTCGCCGGCCACCGCGATCCCGGGCACCGAGGTACGCAACCACTCGTCGTGCCCGACCACCCAACCGCCCGCGGGCGAGTCCCAGGTCACCGCGCAGCCGGCCTGCCGGGCCAGCTCGACGGAGGGGACGAAGCCGTAGCCCAGCGCCAGCACGTCGCAGGGCACCTCCCGGTCGGTCCCGGGCACCGGCTGCCCCGTGGGGCCGACCTCGGCGAGGGTCACCGCGCTCAGGTCCGGGTCGCCGTCGGCGCGGCGGACGACCGTGGCGAACCGGACCGGCACCCCCGCCCGGCGCAGCACGCGCAGC
>NZ_WAAS01000391.1:0-4451 GCF_008806585.1 Micromonospora sp. AMSO12t | reverse complement strand
CGGGCGTACTGGGCGGGCCAGGTGGGGGTGGCGCCGAGCTTGGCGGCGGCCCGGTGCGGCCAGTACGGGTCCCGCAGGAGTTCCCGCCCGAGCAGGACCAGGTCGGCGTCGCCGGACGCGACGATCTCCTCGGCCTGCTCCGGCTCGACGATCAGGCCGACCGCGCCGGTGGCCACGCCCGCCTCCCGGCGTACCCGGGCGGCCAGCGGCACCTGGTAGCCGGGGCCGACCGGGATGGTCGCGGTGGCCGACGCGCCGCCCGACGAGCAGTCGACCAGGTCCACCCCGGCGGCGGCCAGTTCGCCGGCGAGCACCACGCTGTCCTCGGCCGTCCAGCCCGTCGGCTCCCAGTCGGTGGCCGAGATGCGGGTCAGTACGGGCACGTCCTCGCCGACCGCCGCACGGACCGCCCGCGCCACCTCCAGGGTGAGCCGCATCCGGCCGGAGCGGTCCCCGCCCCAGCCGTCGTCGCGGTGGTTCGTCAGCGGGGAGAGGAACTCGTGCAGCAGGTAGCCGTGCGCGGCGTGGATCTCCACTGCCGCGAACCCGGCGTCGACCGCCCGGCCGGCCGCCGCCGCGAACGCCTCGACGACGCCGGCGATGCCCGCCTCGTCCAGCGCGGTCGGCACCCGGTAGTCGGGCACGAACGGCGCGGACCCCGGGCCGACCGGGCTCCAGCCGCCCTCGGCGTCGGGCACCCCGCCCCGCCGGGACGCCCACGGGCGGTACGTCGAGGCCTTGAACCCGGCGTGCGCGAGCTGCACGACCGGCACCGCCCCGTGCGCGGCGACGAAGGCGGTCACCGGCCGCCAGGCGTCGACGTGCGCCCCGGACCAGAGCCCGGTGTCCTGCGGGCTGATCCGCCCCTCGGGCAGCACGGCGGTGGCCTCGGTCATCACCAGACCCGCGCCGCCGACCGCCCGGGCGCCCAGGTGCACCAGGTGCCAGTCGGTGGGCAGGCCGTCCGGGCCGGCGGTGTACTGGCACATCGGCGCCAGGGCGATCCGGTTGGGCAGGGTCACGCTGCGCAGGGTCAGCGGGGTGAACAGGACACTCATGCGGTCATCCTCTCGGACGCGGGGAGGACCCCGGGGCGGGGTCCTCCCCGACTCGTCGGGTCGCGCCGGGCCCGGGCGCGACGGTCGGGGCGGGCGCGGGCGGCGGCTAAGGCGCGGCTCGGGCCGGCCGCGAGCGCCCCGGGGCGGCTCGGACCGTCCGGGGCGCGCCGGGGCGGCTCAGGCCGGGACGGGGCTCAGCTCCTCAGCGCGGCGCGGGCCGTCGCCGTCGACGTCCGCCGGGGCGAGCGGCGACCGCCGGCCCGCCGAGTCGTACGCGGCCCGGTCCAGGGTGCCCTCGCGGGCGGCGACGATCGTCGGCACCAGTGCCTGGCCGGCGACGTTGGTGGCGGTGCGGATCATGTCCAGGATCGGGTCGATCGCCAGCAGCAGACCGGCGCCGGCCAGCGGCAGGCCCAGCGTGCTCAGCGTCAGGGTGAGCATCACGATCGCGCCGGTCAGGCCGGCGGTGGCGGCCGAACCGACCACCGAGACGAAGGCGATCAGCAGGTAGTCGGTGACGCCGAGGTTCACCCCGAAGACCTGGGCGACGAAGATCGCGGCCAGCGCCGGGTAGATCGCCGCGCAGCCGTCCATCTTCGTGGTGGCGCCGAACGGCACCGCGAAGGAGGCGTACTCGCGGGGGACACCGAGGCGCTCGACCGAGCGCTGGGTCACGGGCATCGTGCCCACCGAGGAGCGGGAGACGAAGGCCAGCTCGATCGCGGGCCAGGCGCCGGCGAAGAAGCGCACCGGGTTGAGCCGGCCGGCGCCCACCAGCAGCAGCGGGTAGACCACGAACAGCACGATCGCGCAGCCGACGTAGACGGCGGTGGTGAACTTGGCGAGCGGGGCCACCAGGTCCCAGCCGTACGAGGCGACGGCGTTGCCGATCAGGCCGAGGGTGCCGATCGGGGCGAGCCGGATGACCCACCACAGGGCCTTCTGGACGATCTCCAGCAGCGCGCGGTTGATCGCCACGAACGGCTCCGCGGGCTCGCCGACCAGCAGCGCCGCCGCGCCGACGACGAGGGCCAGGAAGACGATCTGGAGCACGTTGCCGTCTACGAACGCGCCGACCGGGTTGGTCGGCACGATGCCGGTGAGGAAGTCGGTCCACGAGCCGGTCCTCGTGGGCGCGGTGGCGCCGGCGGTGTCGAGGGTGACGCCGCGGCCCGGGTCGGTGAGCAGGCCGAGCCCGATGCCGACGCCCACCGCGATCAGCGCGGTGACGCCGAACCAGAGCAGGGTCTTCAGGGCCAGCCGGGCGGCGTTGGCCACCCCGCGCAGGCTGACCACGCTGACCACGATGGCGGTGAAGACCAGCGGCGGTACGGCCAGCTTGAGCAACTGGACGAAGAGGCCGCCGACGGTGTCGAGGGTGCTGGTGAGCCAGCTCAGGTCGTTGGCGCGGGCGAGGAAGCCGAGCGCCACGCCGAGGACGAGGCCGAGCAGGATCTGCACGGAGAAGGGGATCTTGCGCAGGGCGGAAGCCATGAGGGTGTGTCCCAGGGTCTGGAGGTCGGAACGGGGCAGCGTCAGGAGAGCGGCTGCGCCGGACAGACGCCGCTGGCCTGCAGTCGGAGGTCGACATACAGGCGCACGGTCAGGTGCCAGACGTTGGTCATCGCCGCCGAGGATAACGCCGGCCGTCGATGCTGCGGAAGGAGTGCCCTTGGTGACGCTCCTTACAGCAGGTGCACGAAGGGACCGATGCCCCATCTCAGGCGCTGCGAGGTGCCCCGGCTCACCGGCGGAGAGCGACGGCGGTCGCGGCGGCCGTGCCCCACAGGACGGCCACCAGCAGCAGCAGCCGCTCCAGGACGGCGATCAGGCCGCCGCGCCCCACGAAGAGCATGGCCACGGCGGTCGCGCCCGCCAGCGGAAGGGCCGCCGCCAGGGCCACCGCGGCCAGCCGGCGCAGCGCCGACGGCGCTGCCCGGGTGAGCATGACCGCCAGCATCGCGAAGACCACCGCGGCCACCGCGAGGATGCTCGCCGCGCCGTGCACCAGGTCCGCCGTGGTCGCCCGCTCGAACGGCGGCAGCGGGCAGCCGGCGCTGCATGACACCGCCCCGGAGACCAGCGCGAAGACGCTCCCGGCCGCGAGCAGCCCGGCCGCCGCCCGCAGCACCGGGGGCAGCGCCGCCGCGAGCAGCAGCAACCCGGCGGCCAGGGCGAAGACCCCGATCCGGTACGCCGGGGCGTACGCGCTGTCGGTGACGCCCGCCTCGCTGACGTACCCGGTCAGGCCCGGCCCCGGACCGGCGACCACGGCGACGGTCACCGCGACCGCGCCCGCGACGACGCAGGCGGCGGAGGCCGACGCGGCGGCGGCCCGGGGCGGGGCGGTACGCGGGTCGGTCCGGCGCGGCTCAGCCACGCCCGTGCGGCGTGGTCCAGCCGGAGATGTCGGGGCCGAGCGGGACGATCCCCGTCGGGTTGATCGCCGCGTGGGTGCCGTAGTAGTGCCGCTTGATGTGGTCGAAGTCGACCGTCTCGCCGAAGCCCGGCGTCTGGAACAGGTCCCGCGCGTACGCCCAGAGCACCGGCAGTTCGGTGAGCTTCTGCCGGTTGCACTTGAAGTGCCCGTGGTACGCCACGTCGAAGCGGACCAGGGTGGTGAAGAGCCGCACGTCGGCCTCGGTGATCGCGTCGCCCATCAGGTAGCGCCGGCCCGCCAGCCGCTCGGAGAGCGCGTCGAGCCGGGCGAACAGCGCGGTGAACGCCTCGTCGTACGCGGCCTGCGAGGTGGCGAAGCCGCACCGGTAGACCCCGTTGTTGACGTCCCGGTGGATCTCCGCCATCAGCGCGTCGATCTCCGGGCGGAGCTCGACCGGGTAGAGGTCCGGCGCCCCCGGCCCGTGCAGGCCCCGCCACTCGGTGGACAGGTCCAGGGTGAGCTGCGGATAGTCGTTCGTGACCACCCGGCCGGTGCGCGTGTCGACCAGCGCCGGCACCGTGACCCGCCCGGTGTAGTCGGGGTCGGTGGCCAGGTACGCCTCGGAGAGGAAGCCGATGCCGAGCACCGGGTCGAACCCGTCCGGGTCGAGAGCGAACCGCCAGCCCCGCTCGTCGCGGATCGGGTCGACCGTGCCGAGGGAGATCGCGTCCTCCAGGCCGAGCAGGCCGCGCACGATCCGGGCCCGGTGCGCCCACGGGCAGGCCCGGCACCAGATCAGCCGGTAACGGCCCGCCTCCAGCGGCCACCGGCCCTGCGCGTCCGGCCCGCCGCCGGGCGGGGAGTCGGAGTCCGGGGTGACCCGACCGGTGAACCGGTTGGGCTGGCGGACGAACTCGCCACCGCCACTGGTCTCTGCGCTGAACTGGGCCCGGGCCATGCCGCCAACCTATCCGCTGCGCGCGCGGATATCCTGGCGGCCGGGCGTCCCCGCG
>NZ_WAAS01000390.1:0-4464 GCF_008806585.1 Micromonospora sp. AMSO12t | reverse complement strand
CCCGCCGCAGCGTCCGCAGCGGCGTGGCCGGGCTGGTCGGCGCGGCCACCAGCGGCCTCTTCGGCTTCCTGCTCGCGGTGGTCATCACCCGCGGCTACGGCACGGTCGGCTCCGGGGCGTTCTTCGCCGCGATCGGTGTGGTCACCGTCGCCACCGCCGTGTGCACCCTCGGCGCGGAGACCGGGCTGATGTGGGCGCTGCCCCGCCGGCGCCTCGGTGCGCGCGGCGACGCCGCCCGGGTGCTCCCGGTGGCGCTGGTCCCGCCGCTGCTGGTCGCGGTCGCCGTCGCCGTGGGCGGGGTGCTCGCCGCCGACGCGCTCGCCCCGCGCCTGCTCGGCGGCTCCGGCGTCGACGGCGCGGCCCTGCTGACGGCCAGCTTCGCCGCGGTGCCGGTGGTGGTGGCGATGACGCTGCTGCTCGCCGCGCTGCGCTGCGTGCGCCCGATCCGGGCGTACGTCGGGGTGCAGTTCTTCCTGCTGCCGGTGGCCCGGCCCGTGCTGGTCGGCGCGGCGGCCCTGGCCGGCGGTGGCCTGCTGGCCGGCATGACCGGCTGGCTGGTGCCGGCGGCGCTCGCCCTGCTGGCCTGCCTGACGCTGGTGGCCGGCCCGCTCGGCGTCGGTCGGGGCGCGGCGCTGCGGCCCGCGCCGGACGACTGGTCGGCGTTCTGGCGCTTCGCGCTGCCCAGGGCCGCGTCGGCCGCCATCGACGCCGGCAACATGTGGGTGGGCGTGCTGCTCACGTCGGTGCTCGCCGGGCCGGCCGACGCCGGCGTGTTCGGCGCCGTCGGGCGCTACATCCTCGCCGGCCAACTGGCCATGCAGGGGCTGCGGGTGGCGGTGTCACCGCAGCTGTCCCGGCTGCTCGGGCGCGGGGACCGGGCCGCGGCGGCGGCCGTGCACCGGCAGTTGACCACGTGGGGGCTGGTGCTGTCCTGGCCGGTCTACCTGCTGCTCGCCGTCTTCGGGCTGGCCTTCCTCCAGCTCTTCGGGCCCGAGTTCACCGCCGGCGCCCCCGCGATGACCGTGCTGGCGCTGGCCATGCTGGTCAACACCGGGGTCGGCAACGTGCAGAGCCTGCTGCTGATGGGCGGGCGCAGCGGGCTGCACCTGGCCGCCACGCTGGCCGGGCTGCTGGTCACGGTCTCCCTCGGCCTGTGGCTGATCCCGGCGCACGGCGCGACGGGGGCGGCGCTGGCCTGGGCGCTCGGCATCGCCACCGAGAACCTCACGGCGGTCGGCTGCGCCCGGGCCGTGGTCGGCCAGCCGCTGGTCGACGCGGCGATGCTGCGGGCCGGGGCGGCCACCGTCGCCGGGGTCGGGGCCGCGGCGACGGTCGGGGTGCTGGCCGGCGGCCGGGGGATCGGCGGCCTGGCCGTGGCCCTGGGCGTGCTGGCCGCCGGCTGCGTCGGCTTGTTGACGTTGCCCCGGGTGCGGCACCGCATCCGGGTGACCATGGTGCAGGTTCGTGGGCGGCAGGAGGCGGCCCCGGCCGCCACCGGGCGCGCCCCGGAGGAATCGAAGGGCAGGTGAGGTCGTCGTGCCGTCCATCCGAGACCGGGTGAAGCAGCTCGTACCGACCCAGGTGACGGAGCGGGTGCGGGAGTCGCTCGTCGACTACGGGGTACGGACCAGCGACCGGCGACCGCTGCCGGACTTCCTCATCATCGGCACCAAGCGGGGCGGCACCACCTCGCTGTGGAACTACCTGATCCAGCACCCGCTGGTGCCCCGGCTCTTCCCGGCCTGGAACACCAAGTCCTCGCACTACTTCGAGGAGCACTGGCGTCGGGGCGAGGCCTGGTACCGCTCGCACTTTCCCACCCAGCGCCACCGGGAGGCGCTGGAGAAGCGCCACGGCGGGCCGGTACGCGTCGGCGAGGCGGCGCCGCTGTACATGTTCCACCCCCTCGCGGCGCAGCGGGTCGCGGCGCTGATGCCGTCGGTGCGGCTGATCGTGCTGCTGCGCGACCCGGTGGAGCGGGCGTACTCGCACTGGAAGGAGCGGCGCACGCACGGCATCGAGCCGCTCGACTTCGCCGCCGCGTTGGCGGCCGAGCAGGAGCGTACGGCGGGGGAGCGGGAGCGGCTGATCGCCGAGCCGGAGTACTTCAGCGAGCCGTACGACTGGTACACCTACCGGGCCCGGGGCCGCTACCTGGAGCACCTGGAGCCGTGGCTGGAGCGCTTCGACCGGCAGCAGATCCTCTTCCTGCCCAGCGAGGACCTCTACCGCGACGCCCGGTCCACCTACCGCCGGACGCTGGACTTCCTCGGCCTGCCCCCGCACGACCTGCCCGACTTCAAGGTCTACAACGACCGCCGCTCGTCGCCGCTGGAGCCGGCGGTGCGCGCCGAGCTGACCGAGTACTACCGCCCGTACAACGACGCGTTGCGGCAGCGGTTGGGGCTGGAGCTCGACTGGCCGGACCAGGCCCCGTGACGGCGCGGGCCACCGCCGCCGACCCGCGCTCGCGCACCGACGGGCTGGGCTGGGTCACCCGGGCGGTGTTCGGCGACGAGCGGATCGCCCTGACCGTGGGCGCCCCGCCGCCGCCCGGGCACCGCGCCGTCGCCCGGTACGCCGTCGTCCCGTCGCTCGCCCGGGCCCGCTTCCTGCTGCCGCTCGGCGCGCCCCGGGCCACGGCCGCCTCGCTGCTGGCGTACAACGCGTTGCGCCCGCCGAAGGTGCGGGCCGTGCGGGCCGGGCTCGGCACGCTGGCGCGGGTCGGCGCGGTCGACCTGGCCCCGTTCCCCCGGCTGACGGTGTCGCTGCCCGAGGGCGTCGCGGCCGACGAGGCGCTGCTGGCCGGGCGGCTGGGCGCCGCGCTCGGGAGACCGGCGGTGTACGCGGCCTGCGGGGTCCGCCCGCCGGACCCGAACCACAAGCCCACCCTGCAACTGTTCGGCCCGGACGGCCGGGCCCTCGGCTACGCGAAGATCGGCTGGAACGGGGCGACCCGGGCGCTGGTGACCGCCGAGGCGGCGGCCCTGCGGGAGTTGCCGGCGCTGACCGGCGTGCCCGACCATCCGGCGGCGCCCCGGCTGCTGACCGAGACGACGGCCGCCGGGCAGGTCGTCGCGCTGGTCGAGCCGCTGCCACCGGCCGTGCGGGGCGTGTCGACCGGCGAACCGCCGCGGATCGCGGCCCTGCTGGCCGTGGCCCGCCGGGGCCGCCCGCCGGCGCCACCGCGCCCCGTGGCCGGGTCGGCGTTCCTGGCCCGGCTCGCCGCCGAGGCCGGGCGCGCCGCCGCCGGCACGCCGGACGGGGCCCGGGCGGTCGCCGCCGTCGCCGCCCTGACCGGCCGGCACGGCGACACGACCGTCGAGTTCGGGCACTGGCACGGCGACTGGGTGCCCTGGAACCTCGGCGTGCACGCCGGCCGCCTCGTCGCCTGGGACTGGGAGCACAGCGGTCCGGACGTGCCGCTCGGCTTCGACCTGGCGCACGACGCGTTCCAGCGGGCCCTGGTGCTGCGGGGCGAGCCGGCCGCGGCGGCGGCGCGGGCCGTCGACGCCCACCTCGACCGGTACGGCACCGACCTCGGGCTCGGGCCGGCGGCCCGGCGGCTGGTGGCCGACGCCTACCTGCTGGAGATGTGGCTGCGCACCTGGCGCCTCGCCGACGCGGGCGCGGGCTGGAACGCGGCGCTGCATCCCGCCCTGCTGGACGTCATCGAGAAACGACATAGCGGCTGATCCACCGAAAACGCCGGAGTCTGCGGGCCACCGTCGACTCCGGATAGTGACGAAGAAGCTCCAGGTCGTGACGACCGTCGATACCGATGGTCGCCGCGGCGCACCCGATCCGCCACCCGCGGAGATCGATCTGTCGCCCGGTCGCCCTATTTCACCAGCCGGGGGACGTGTGATCTGCTGTCGCGTGGCGACCACCGAACATCCAAGCGAACTTGTGGGGAGTCGCGTGGAAACGACGACCGAGGATGCCGGCGAGCCCGGAGTCCTGCTCCTGGTGGGCTCCAGCGGCGGCCACCTGGCCCAACTGCTCGCCCTGCGCCCGTGGTACGAACGCTGGCGGCGGTGCTGGGTCACCTTCGACACACCCGAGGCGCTCTCGCTGCTGGCCGGCGAGGAACTCGTCCCGGCGCACCACCCGACCACCCGCAACGTGCCGAACCTGCTGCGCAACGCCGTACTCGCCTGGCGGGTGCTGCGGTCGCGCCGGGTCGCCGCGGTGGTGACCACCGGCGCCGGGGTGGCCGTCCCGTTCGTGGTGCTGGCCCGGCTCCGGCGCGTGCCGACCGTCTACATCGAGGTGTACGACCGCATCGACACCCCGACCCTGACCGCCCGGCTCTGCCGGCCGTTCCTCTCCGCGATGCTCGTGCAGTGGGACGAGCAGCGCCGCCAGTACCCGGAGGCCACCGTCGTGGGGACCCTGCTGTGAGCGCCGAGAGCACCGGAACCACCCCCGTCCACCGCGTCGCCCCCGGCCTGTCACTTATAC
>NZ_WAAS01000389.1:0-4477 GCF_008806585.1 Micromonospora sp. AMSO12t | reverse complement strand
AGAGGGTCAGGCCGGGCGTAGGCAGGGGCAGGGCGGTCAGGCGGGGTCGAGGTCCAGGTCCAGGTCCGCCACCACCGGATAGTGGTCGGAGGCGTACTCGGTCTCGCCGCCCCGCGGCACCCGGCAGTCGCGCACCCGGCCGGCGAGCGCCGCTGTGCCGAACAGGTAGTCCAGCCGCATCCCGGAGAACTCCGCCCCGCCGCCGTGCCGGGTGGGCGCGGTCAGCCCGCCGCCGGGCGCCCCCGCCGTCGCGTACAGATCGACCAGGCCGGCGGCGAGCAGCCGGGCCACCGCGCGGGTCTCCACCGTCCGCCCGTCCCGGCGCAGGTGACGGCGGCGGTACGCGGCCGGGAGCCGGGCGATGCGGTCGGTGTGGTCGGCGACCGGGTCGAGGGTGTTGAGGTCACCGGCCAGCAGCGCCAGCTCCCCCGGCGCGCGGCGCAGCGCGGCGGCGGCCCAGCCCGCCTCGATGCGCCGCCGCAGCCCCGAGTACGGGTCGAGGTGGACGCTCAGCACCGTCAGCGGGCCGGCGGTGGTCGCCACGGTGACCCGCTGCGCGGCATGGTGGAACGGCCGGCGTACCCGGGTCGCGGTGAGGGCGCGCAGCGGCGGGCGCAGCAGCACCGCCACCGGCTGGCCGAAGCAGGAACGGGCCAGGTGGGGACGCATCCCCACCCGGCCCGCGAAGTCGGCGAGCACGTCGCCGGAGTCGAAGTGCCGCAGTTCCTGCAACGCCAGCACGTCCGGCCGCTGGTCGGCGACGACCCGGACCAGCAGGTCCCGACGGTCGGCGCCGCCGGAGTCCCGTCCGCCGGTCCGGATGTTCCAGGTCATCGCCCGCAGCATCGGCGGCGTCAGTCCGCCCGACCGGCCTTGGCCAGCTCGTCGTCGAGGGTGTGCACGTCCTCGGACTCGATGCTCGGCCGGTTGCCCTCGTGGACGTCCTCGTTGGGGCGGAGCACCCAGTAGAGCAGCCCGATCCAGAGGGTGGTGAGGATGATCGCGCCCATGAAGTCGGTGGGGTGGTGCATCCCCCGGTACATCCGGCTGATCGCCACCCCGGTCGGCATCACGACCGCCAGCGCCACGAAGAGCCACCGCCACCACCGGTCGGTACGCGGAAAGACGATCACCGCGATCGCCACCCAGACGCAGAGCGTGGCGGCGATGTGGCCGGACGGGAAGGAGGAGGTCGGCATCGGCCCGTCGAGGTTGCCGACGGGCGGTCGCGGCCGGTCGACCGCGGCGGCAGAGGCGAGGAAGAGGCTCAGCTCACCGAACATGGTCAGTGCCACGAAGAGCACCGGCCGCCAACGCCGCCACACGGCCAGCACGATCGGGCAGAAGACCAGCGAGATGAGCAGGATGGCGTGGGTGTCGCCGACCTTGCTCCACCAGTAGCTGAAGTCGTCCCGGCCGGGGGTGCGGTGCTCGGCGAACCACCTCGGCACGTCCGTGTCCAGGGTGGCGAAGAAGGTGCCGCCGGCGTGGTAGCTGACGAACATGCCGAAGCCGTAGAGCGCGCCGAGGATCAGCACCCAGCCGACGATCAGCTCGAACACGGCGGCCCGGGGGTGCGGCAGCAGGTGCGCCTCGTCGGGGGCGGGCGCCACGTCGTGCGCGGCCTCCGGCTCCAGCCCCTCGGTCAACGCCGGGACCGGCCGGCCGCGCTCCAACCGCCAGAGCCGGAAGGCGTACGCGGTGACGCCGAGCCAGGCGGCGCCGAGCAGCCAGGCCCCCAGCACGTCCGAGACGAAGTGCACGCCCAGCGCGATCCGGGTCAGTCCGATGAGGAAGACGACGAGGGCGACCAGGGCGATCGCGGGCTTGCGCCAGCGGCGCGACATGGCCGGCAGGAAGACCAGCAGCAGCGCCCCGTACGCGACCATCGAGCCGAGCGCGTGGCCGCTGGGGAAGCTGTCCCCGGCGTACGTGCCGATGGGCACGTCCACCTCGGGGCGCAACCGGTCGACAAGCGTCTTGAGCGCCGGGTCGAGGACGAGCGCGCCGACGCCGGTGACGATCAGGAACACCGCGAGCCGGCCCTGCTTGCGGATCAGCAGGCCGACCACGGCGACCGACACCAGCCAGATGATGACCGCCCGCCCGCCGAGGTCGGTGAGCGCGTTGAGCACGGTCACCAGCGGCCCGTGCGGGGCGACCAGGTCGTTGAGCCACTGGGCCACGCCGTGGTCGACGTCGTGGAGCGGGGACCACCGGGTCCGGACGAGGACGAGGAGAATCCCGAAACCGACCCCGGCGCCGAGCACGATCGCCAGGCCGGCGAGGGTCCGTTCGGTGAAGTGACCCAAGGGTCGTCGTAACGCCTCTTTGACCGCGCCCACGGCAGCCTCCCTCTCGCTTCTGGCGTGCCGCATTACCCGATCGGCGCTCCGCGTACACCGAGGGATGTCCGATGCGGAGCTAGAGGGAGCTCATCTCGCCCGTGTCGTGGATCTCCTGGCGCTCGGCCTCGGGCTCCCAGAGATCGGGCTGGGCGGGCTCGCGCGCCCCGATGCGCAGCGCCTCCAGCTGGGCGGCGAAGGAGAGTCCACCGAAGAGCGCCATGCCGGTCAGGTTGGCCCAGAGCAGCAACGCCATCATCCCGGTCAACGCCCCGTACGTCTGGCCGAACCCGCCGCTGAACCGCACGTACGCGGCGAGCAGCAGGCTGGCCAGCCACCACAGCGCGGTGGCGATGCCGGCGCCGAAGAAGAGCCAGGACAGGCCGGGCTGCTTGCGGCGGGGGGCGTGCCGGAAGATCACCGCGACGGCGAGGACGGTCAGGCCCAGGCTGAGCGGCCAGCGCACCACGTTCCAGAGGCCGTTGGCGAACTCGCCCCAGGCGTAGTGTCGCTGCACCGAGTCGCCCATCGGGCCGCCGCCGACGAGGATCAGGAAGCCGGTGAGCGCCGGTACGCCGGCGGTGAGGGCGAGGACGCTGGCGCGGACGTACTTCCACAGCGCGGGCCGGTCCCGCTCCACGCCGTAGATCCGGTTGGCGCCGCGCTCGATCTGGGCCATGGTGGTGGTCAGCGCGACCAGGCCGGTGAGCATGCCGAGGCCGAGCGCCAGCTCCCCGGCGCGTTCGGTGCGGTCTCCCTCGCCGAGCAGCTCGGCCACCATCGGTTCGCTCGCCCCGGGGGTGAGGGCCAGGACCGTGTCGGCGACCACCCGGCCGCCCTCCTCCACGCCGAGTTCGCTGATCAGGCCGGTCAGCGCGATCAGGAACGGCACCACGGCGAGGCAGAGTTGCAGCGCGAAGGCGCGCGAGTGGCTGAACCCGTCGCCGTAGCGGAACCGGATGAACGCGTCGCGCAGCAGGTGCCAGCCGCCCTGCCGGCGCAGTGTGTGCCAGGCGTCGTCGGCGTTGAGTTCCTCGTCGGACATCAGCCGGGTCTCCGGCACGATCCGGGTGCTACTCACGGCGGGCTTCCTCGATCAACTGCTCACCACGCTCGGCGGCCGCCTGCGCGTCCTCGGCCAGGTCGGGATCCTGCGCCGGCTGCGGCACGCAGAGCCACAGCGCCCGCCGCCGGATCTCGGCCTTCAGGGTGCGACCCGGCTCGATGAGATCGCCGTCGAGCTCCCGGGGCTGGGCCCGGTTGCTGGTGATCTCCACCCGCCTGGCCTTGAAGACCTCCATGCGGGGGACGCGGTCCTGCCGGCGTACGACCGCCCAGCCGAGCGCCAGCCATTGCCGCAGCGTGCGCGGGGTGAGCACCGCGACGTCGAGGTAGCCGTCGTCCGGTTCGGCGTCGGTGAGCAGCCGCACCCCGCCCTGGAGGCGGCCGACGTTGGCGACGAGGACGGAGCGGGCCCGGCGGCGGATCGGCTGCTGGTCATCGATGCGGATCGAGACCCGCATCGGTCGGTCGCGCAGGTGCCGGGCGGCCCCCACGACGTACGCCGGCCAGCCGATCCGCTTCTTGGTGGTCTCCGAGGTGTCGGCGAGCATCTGGGCGTCGAAGCCCATGCCGGCCATCACCGTGAAGTAGTGGTCCTCGACCGCGCCGACGTCGAGCAGCCGGCGGCCACGCTCGACGGCGACCTCCAGCCCGGCGGCCAGGTCACCCGAGAGGCCCAGGTTGGCCGCGAGGAGGTTGCCGGTGCCCTGGGGCAGCACGGCGAGCGCCACCTCGGTGCCGACCAGGCCGCTGACGCAGGCCATCACGGTGCCGTCGCCGCCGCAGGCGAAGACGACGTCCACGCCGGCCTCCACCGCCTCCTGCGTCTGGCCGCGGCCCGGGTCCTCGACCGTGGTCTCGAACCACAGCGGCTCGGGCCAGCCGGCCGCCGCGAGGGCGTCGTGGACCGTCTGACGCAGTTCGTCGAGGTCGGCCACCTTCACCGGGTTGACCACCACGGCGGAGCGCAGGCCACCGCCGTCGGGTGCCGCGCGTCGCTTGTCCTGTCGAGGGTCCACGGCGCCAGTGTGCAGCAGATCCGGCACGGCAGCGACCCGGCGGCGCGGTGA
>NZ_WAAS01000388.1:0-4479 GCF_008806585.1 Micromonospora sp. AMSO12t | reverse complement strand
AGCGGTTACGGCCCTCACCCACGGTGGGATAGGTTCCGGCCCGTGCCCTCCGCTTCCTGGTTGCGTCCGGTCCGCGTGTCCGTGGCCGCCCTGTTGGCCGCCGCCCTCGCCGGCTGCTCGCTGCCCGGAAGTGCCGACGACGTGCCCGCGCCGGGTCCGGCGGGCACCGGGCTGTCGCAGCCGGGGCCCGGCGGTGCGGCGACCGCCGGAAAGGGCGAGGTCAGCCTCCTCCAGCGGGTCGGCACGGACGGCCCGCTGCGCACGCTCAAGGTGGAACCGGACGGCAGGTGGGAGTGTGTCGACTGCGCCGGCGACGGCGTGACGTCGACCGGGGTGCTCGGCCCGGAACACGTCGCCCGGCTCCAGAAGCTGCTAGCCGACCCGGGCCTGGCGAAGGAGACCGACCAGGTCCGGCGCTACCAGGTCACCTGCATCGACGCGTTGACCTCCAGCCTGCTCACCTCGACCGGCCTGGTCACGTCGCAGGACTGCCCGGGCGAGGAGCACCCGCCCATCGCCAACGAGATCCTGCTGCTGCTCACCCAGGCCACCCCGGCCGAGATGACCGCCTGACGGCCGCGCTCCCGGCGGAGGCTCCGGGACCGGCGCCACCGGCGTCCGGACCTCGGGCCGGCGGAAGGCCGTCGCGCCGCGCCCGTCAGAGGACCTTGCCGGGGTTGAGCAGGCCGGCCGGGTCCAGGGCGGCCTTGATCGCCTGGTGCACCCGCAGGCTCACCGGGCCGATCTCGCGGGCCAGCCAGTCGCGCTTGAGCAGGCCCACGCCGTGCTCGCCGGTGCAGGTGCCGCCCAGTTCGAGGCCGAGGCGCATGATCTCGTCGAACGCGCGCCGGCCGCGTTCGAGGCTCGCCGGGTCGGCCCGGTCCACCACGATGTTCGGGTGCATGTTGCCGTCGCCGGCGTGGCCGACCACGCCGATCGGCACGTCGCACTCCACCGCGATCCGGGCCACCCCGTCGAGCAGCGCCGCCAACGCGCCCCGGGGGACCGCCACGTCGTCGATGACCAGGCCGCCGTTGCCGCCCGGGTAGGTCTCCGCCGCGAACTTCTCCATCGCCGGGTGCGCGAGCCGGCGCGCCTGCAACAGGGCCGCCGCCTCCACGGCGTCGGTGGCCGCGTAGACCTCGTCGGCGCCGGCCGCCTCGCAGACCGCGGCCAGGCCCGCCAGATCGTCGGCCGCGCGGGAGCCGGTGTCGGCGGCGGCCAGCAGCAGCGCCTGGGCGTCCGTCCGCAGGCCCATCGGGCGGTACGCCTCGATCGCCCGCAGGTGCGTCCGGTCGAGCAGCTCCAGCAGGCTGGGGGAGAGCCCCCGGGCGGCGATCTCGGCGACGGCCGCGCCGGCGGCGGCGGTGGACGGGAAGACCGCCACCATGGTCAGCGACTGTGCCGGTGCGGGCCGCAGCGCCACGGTCACCTCGGTGATCACCCCGAGGGTGCCCTCGGAGCCGACGAAGAGCCGGGTGAGGTCGTACCCGGCCACCCCCTTGGCGGTACGCCGGCCGGTGCGCAGCACCTCGCCGGAGGCGAGTACCACCTCCAGGCCCAGCACGTACTCGGTGGTGACGCCGTACTTGACGCAGCACATGCCACCCGCGTTGGTGGCGACGTTCCCGCCGATCGTGGACGACTCCCACGAGCCCGGGTCGGGCGGATACCACAGCCCCTGCTTCGCCACGGCGGCGGCGAGCGTCGCGTTGACCACGCCGGGCTGCACCACGGCGATCCGGCTCACCGGGTCGATCTCCAGCACGGCGTCCATCGCGACCATGCTGACCACCATCGCGCCGTCGACGGCGTTGGCGGCGCCGGCCAGCCCCGTGCGCGCCCCCTGCGGCACCACCGGTACGCCGTGCCGCGCGGCCGCCCGCAGCGCGGCGGCCACCTGTGCGGTGGTGCGGGGACGGACCACGACCAGGGGCGTACCGGCGGCGCAGAGGTCGGCCTCGTCCCGCTCGTGCATCCGCAACAGGTCCGGGTCGGTGAGGACGGCGTCGTCGCCGAGCGCCGCCCGCAGGTCGTCGAGGAGGGGGGATCCGGCCATGTCGCCGAGGCTACGGTCGGTCCCGCGCGATCACCAACCGGTCCCCGGTGCGGGGTACCTTGGCCGACATGCTCTACCTGGACCGGCCCGCCTGGCCGTGGCGGGGGCGGCTCTGGTCCCACCTGATCAGCGACGTCTCCCCCGCCGAGCTGCACGCCTTCGCCGAGATGCTGGGCGTGCCCCGCCGGGGGTTCGACCGGGACCACTACGACATCCCGGCCGACCGGTTCGCGATGGCGGTCTGGCTGGGCGCCCGGGTGGTGCCGAGCCGGGAGCTGGTGCGCCTGCTCCGGCAGGCCGGGCTGCGCCGCCCCAAGCACCTGGCCCGCCCGCGTGGGGTGGAGGTGGGTGCGGGGGGCTAGCGGAGCGTGGACATCTCGCGGGTCAGGTTGGCGCGGGCCCGGGGCTCCCAGCGCCGTGCCAGCGGCGGCAGCCGGAACAGCGCCGGCAGGGCGAGCAGCCCGGCGAGCACCCGGGCGCGGCCGGCCCGGAAGTCGGGCTCGGGCACGTGCGCGTACTCCCGTCGGATGGCCGCGGCGTAGCGGTCGTACGCCTCGGGCGGCGCCGCCAGGACGGCGAGGTCGGCGTCGCAGAGCAGCGCACCGTCGGCGTCGCCCGGCTCCACGGCGTGCCCGGCGGTGAGCAGCACCAGCCGGCGCACCTCGGCCACGGCGTCGGCCGGCAGGCCCGCCCGGGTGAGCAGCGTCCCGGCGAGCGCCGCGCTGTCGCGCTCGTTGGCGTCGCCCCCGGCGCGCGGGTCGTAGACGGCGTCGTGGCACCAGGCCGCGAGGCGCACCAGGTCCGGCCGCCCGGCGGCCGGCGCGTGGGCGTCGACCACGTCGAGGACGGCCGCCAGGTGGTCGGCGTCGTGGTAGTGCCGGTGCGGCTCCCGCCAGCGGGCCAGCAGGTCCTCGCCGACCCGGCTCAGCTCCGCCGCGTCGGTCATCCCGGCGCCCCGGGCCGCGGCCCGCCACCGGTCGAGAAGATCGGCCACCCGGCCCAGTCTGCCCTACCGCCGTCGCCGCCGAGGATTCACCCGGCGCGCCAC
Organism: Micromonospora sp. AMSO12t; assembly: GCF_008806585.1. Classification (NCBI taxonomy): domain Bacteria; kingdom Bacillati; phylum Actinomycetota; class Actinomycetes; order Micromonosporales; family Micromonosporaceae; genus Micromonospora; species Micromonospora sp. AMSO12t. The sequence continues at coordinate 1,372 of NZ_WAAS01000388.1, read as the reverse complement.
GGGTAGTCCCCGCCATGGCCGTGGCCCGGGACCGTCGATCCTCACTGGTGCGACGCGCCATATTGCGCGACCGGGGGAAGGAGCTCGACACGGCCCGGGTCGCCCGAGCCGTGGAGACCCTGCGGCACCGCAGCAAGGTCACCCTGCACGACCGCCTGCACCGGTTGCGGATGGCGATGGGCCTCGCCGTGCAGGCGGGCCTCGCCGCCGGACTGTCCTGGCTGGCGGCGCACGAGCTGCTCGGCAACCCGCAACCGGTCTTCGCGCCGATCTCCGCGGTCGGCACCCTCGCCGCCTCGGTCGGCCAGCGGTTCCGTCGTACGGTGGAGCTGATCGTCGGGGTGGCGATCGGGGTGGCCGTCGGCGACTTCCTCATCTACCTGCTCGGCACCGGTCCGTGGCAGCTCGGCCTGGTGGTCACCCTGGCCATCGTGCTGACCATCTTCGCGGGCGCCAGCGTGGCCATCGTCATCCAGGCGGCGGCCACGGCGGTGCTGATCGTCACGCTCAGCCCGTCGACCGAGAACCTGGAGATCCCCCGGTTCATCGACGCGTTCGTCGGCGGCGGCATCGCCCTGCTGGTCACCGCGGTCCTGCTGCCGCTCAATCCGCTGCGGGTCATCAACCGGGCCGCCCGGCCGGCCCTGGACCTGCTCGCCGCCCAGCTCGACATGGCCGCGGACGCCCTGCGGGACCGGGACCGGGACAAGGCCCAGCGGGCCCTGGACCGGCTGCGCAACAACCAGGAGGAGCTGGCCGCCTTCACCGAGGCCATCGAGGGGGCGAAGGAGACCGCCATGCTCTCGCCGGCCCGGTGGCACCGGCGGGACGAGCTCACCCACTACGCCGAGGCCGCCGACCCGATCGACCGGGCGATGCGCAACGCCGGCACGCTGACCCGGCGCGCGGTGACCCTGATCGAGGACGAGGAGCCCATCCCGGAGACGATGCCCGACGCGGTGGCCCATCTCGCCGAGTCGGTCCGCCTGCTCAAGCACGAGTTCGCCGTCGGCGAGGAGCCGGAGCAGGCACGGGAGCGGGCGCTGCGCGCGGTCAGCGAGGCCGGCCGGGCGTACGCCGACGGGGTCGGCTTCTCCGGCAGCGTGGTGATCGCGCAGGTGCGGACCACCGCCAGCGACCTGATGGTGGCCTCCGGCATCAGCCAGGAGGAGGCGAACCGCGGGGTCCGGCAGTCCTTCGGCGACCAGGACCGGCCGGACGGCGAGGGGGAGCGGGACGACGCCCCGAAGCCGCCCGCCGCCCCGCCGCTCGGCTGACCCCGGGGACCCTTGTCGACCCGGTCAGGCCCGCAGGGCGCGGGCCTGACCGGGTCGACAAGGGTCCCCGGGGTCAGCCGAGCGGCGGGGCGGCG
>NZ_WAAS01000387.1:0-4525 GCF_008806585.1 Micromonospora sp. AMSO12t | reverse complement strand
CGGCCGGGCCACGGGCGGGTCGGGGAGGCGCCCCTGGCCCGGCCGGCGGTACAGCGGGGCCGGCCCGGACTTTATAGGATGTCGAATTGACATCCGACGATTCCAAAGAAGGTTGTCGATGAGATTGCTGGCGGGGTTCGTGGCGCTGGCGTGCCTGGCGGCCTGCCAGTCAGCTCCCGAAGTAGCCACCTCCGACGGGTCGGACCCGATCGTCACGACCAGTGCGGCACCGACCTCGATCACGCTGCCGGCCGAGACCTTCGAACTGTCGTGGCGCCAGCTCGACCAGCATCTCAGCCGGGACGGGCGGTTCGCGGCGAAGCACGTCGACGAATGGGTCGTGGTCACTCGCGACGGCAAGGAGTTCGGCCGGTTCGGCACCGCTGTCGACCGGATCATCGGCATGGACTTCTCACCCGACGGGCACTATCTCGCCGTAGCCCATCCCGACACGGTCATCGCCTACGACCTGACGACCAAGCGGCCGAAGGCGCTGTTCACGCCACCCCTGGAGAGCATCCGCTTCTCGGCGGACAGCACTCACCTCGTCGGCCGGGAGCATTACCAGAAGGTCCGCAACGGTCGCCTCGGGGTGATCGACATCGCGACGGGGAAGTGGGTCGCCTCGCCGGTGCCGCCGCAGATAGAGGTGTCCAACGACCCAGGCTCCTACTGGTACTCGGGATCGCTCGCCGTCTTCGACCAGGGAAGGCAGGCCGTTGCCGCAGGCAGCGACGGGTTCCTGCACTGGGCGGTGGAGAGCCAGCAACTCACCTGGGTGCCGTGCGGATGTGGGGCGGACACCGGCGCGGTGGACCGGGCCGGAAGCCGGGTGGCGCTGGTCATTCCGGACAACAGGTTGACGCTGTGGGACGTGGCCAGCCGGCGCGAGCAGCGGGTCTGGGCGCTGCCTGAGCGACCGCCGCTGAACGGGGACCATCAGTTGAGGTACTTCGGGGTAGAGCCGCACTTCACGGAGGACGGGAAATGGCTGCTTCTCGACGGCGGCGAGGGCGGGCAGGTCTGGTCGATACCCGACGGCGTCCGCGTGACAGTGCCGCCGCGCAGCAGGAACTGACGCCGAAGCAACGGGTGCTGCAATCCCTCAGCAGGGGCTGGTGGTTCGTGGTGGCCGGGACCGTCACGGCGGTCATCGGGGGAGTGGTGGGCTTCTTCGTGCCGAAGGCGCTGGACCCGCAGCGGCCGATCGCCGTCAACGTGGTGAGCAACCCGGCCACCGTGGCGGCCTGGGGAAACGACACGTTCTCGGTCGTCCTGCCCGCGGACGCGCGTCCCGCCACGCCGCCTCCGCTCACCTGCGGCTCGATCCTGGACTGGGCGCACGGCAACGGCGGGGTGGACCAGGAGGCCACCCGGGTACGCCTCGTGGTGCAGGGCGCGTCCGACAAGGGGGTGCTCATCGACGGGATGCGCGCACGACCGATCCGGCGGACGGCGACCCCGGACCCGGGCGGCATCTCACTGGCCTGCGGTGGCCCGCAGGGCGTCGCCACGCCGCGGCGGATCGCCATGGACCTGGACAGGGCGGAACCGTCGGCCGAGTACGCCACCAAGGTCGACGGCCGGCTGCCGCTGTTCGGATTCACCCTGCAGAAAGGGGAGACCGAGGTCTTCGAGCTGACCGCCAGCACGAAGGGCACCGTCGAGTGGGTGATCGTCCTCGACCTCGTCGTGGACGGGAAGGCGCAGAGCGTCGAGGTCACCAACCACGGCCAGTCGTTCCGCACCACCGGCTTCGTCAGCCCGCGCGGATATCGGGTCATGGCCGGGGCGGACCATTGGGTGGGCTGCGCGGGAACTCCATCCACCTGCGGCGGCAAGCCCGTCTCGCCGGCTGACTTCCGCTACTCCTGACCGGTCCCTGTCCCGTCCACGGGCCACCGGCCCGGGCGGCGCGCGGTCACCCCGCCGGCGGCACGGGTGGCGGACGTGCCGGAGGCCGGCCTGGCGCTCGGCTAGGCTGGCCGGCCGGAGGTGGTGACGGGTGCGACAGGCGACGCCGGTGGCGACCGCGGCGGGACTGGTCGCGGGGTACGCCCTCGACGCGCTCCTCGGAGACCCCCGCCGGTACCACCCCGTGGCCGGCTTCGGTCGCGCCGCCGGGGCACTGGAGCGGCGGACGTACCGCCCGGACCGGCTTGCCGGAGCGGCGTTCACCGCGCTGGCGGTCGGCGCGCCGGTGCTGCTCGGCGTGGCCGCCACCGTCGCCACCCGGCGCCGGCCGGTGGCCCGGGCCGTCCTGGTCGCCGCCGGCACCTGGACGGTGCTGGGCGGCCGCACGCTGCGGCACGAGGCCACCGTCATGGGGCGTGCGCTGCGCGCCGGCGACCTCCCGGCGGCCCGGCAGCGGCTCGGCCACCTCTGCGGCCGGGACCCGTCCGCGCTCGACGAGCCCGAACTGGCCCGCGCCACCGTGGAGTCGCTCGCCGAGAACACCTCGGACGCGGTCGTCGCCCCGCTGCTGTGGGGCGCCGTCGCGGGGCTGCCCGGCCTGCTCGGGTACCGCGCGGCGAACACCCTCGACGCGATGGTGGGCCACCGCTCGCCGCGGTACGCCCGGTTCGGCACCCCCGCCGCCCGCCTCGACGACCTGCTCAACCTGGTGCCCGCGCGGCTGACGGGCCTGCTCACCGTCGCGGTCGCGCCGACCGCGCACGGCGACCGGGACCGGGCGTGGCGCGTGTGGCGCCGGGACCGCAACGACCACCCCAGCCCGAACGCCGGGCAGTGCGAGGCGGCGATGGCCGGCGCCCTCGGCGTACGGCTGGGCGGGCGCAACGTCTACTTCGGGCGCTCCGAGGTACGCCCGTTCCTCGGCGACGGCCCCCGTCCCGAGGCGCGGCACCTCAAGCGGGCCGCCCGGATCTCGGGCGCGGTCGGGCTGGCCGCGCTCGGGCTGGCCGCCACGTACCCGCTGACCCTCGGCCGGCTGGTGGGCGCCGCCGGCCGTCGGGCCGCGCAGCGGAGCGTCGCCGCCGGGCGGGAGGGGCGCCGGTGAGCGGTGGCCTGCTGGTCGCCGGCACCACCTCCGACGCCGGCAAGAGCGTGCTCACCGCCGGCATCTGCCGCTGGCTGCACCGCCGGGGCGTGAAGGTGGCGCCGTTCAAGGCGCAGAACATGTCCAACAACTCCGCCGTCGTCGTCGGCCCGGACGGCCGGGGCGGCGAGATCGGGCGGGCGCAGGCGATGCAGGCCGCCGCCTGCGGACTCGCCCCCGACCTGCGGTTCAACCCGGTGCTGCTCAAGCCGGGCAGCGACCTGGCCAGCCAGGTGGTGCTGCTCGGCGAGGCCGTCGACACGGTCACCGCGGGCAACTTCCGCGAGCTGCGGCCCCGGCTCGCCGAGACGGCGTACGCGGCGCTCGCCGAGCTGCGGGCCGCGTACGACGTGGTGATCTGCGAGGGTGCTGGCAGCCCCGCGGAGATCAACCTGCGGGCCGGCGACTACGTGAACATGGGCCTGGCCCGGCACGCCGGCCTGCCCGCGATCGTGGTCGGCGACATCGACCGGGGCGGGGTCTTCGCCTCGATGTTCGGCACCCTCGCCCTGCTGGACCCGGCCGACCAGGCGCTGATCGCCGGCTTCGTGATCAACAAGTTCCGGGGCGACCTCGGGCTCCTCCGGCCGGGGCTGGACATGCTGCGCCAGGTCACCGGCCGGCCGACGTACGGGGTGCTGCCCTGGGCGCTCGACCTCTGGCTCGACGCGGAGGACTCGCTCGCGTACGGCCGGGTGCTCGGCCGACCGGCGGCCCCGCGCGGCACCGACTGGCTGGACGTGGCTGTGGTCCGGCTGCCCCGGATCAGCAACGCCACCGACGTCGAGGCGCTCGCCACCGAGCCTGGCGTGCGGGTCCGGCTGACCGTCGAGCCGGCCGAACTGGCCGCCGCCGACCTCGTCGTGCTGCCCGGCTCGAAGTCGACCGTGGCCGACCTGGCCTGGCTGCGGCAGACCGGCCTGGCCGACGCCGTCCTGGCGCACGCGGCGGCCGGCAAGCCGCTGCTCGGCATCTGCGGCGGCTTCCAGATGCTGGCCCGGGCCATCCACGACCCGGTGGAGAGCCGGCAGGGCAGCGTGCCGGGGCTGGGCCTGCTGCCGATCGAGGTCACCTTCGACCCGCGCAAGACCGTCCGGCAGTCGGTCGGCACCGCCCGCGGCGACGTCCCGGTCCACGGCTACGAGATCCACCACGGGTACGTCTCACACGCCGACCCGGCGCTGACTCCGCTGCTGACCTGCGCGGACGGCAGCGGCGAGGGGGCCGTGGTGGGTGCCGTGCACGGCACCCACTGGCACGGCGCCTTCGAGTCCGACGGGTTCCGCCGCCGGTTCCTGACCGAGGTGGCCCGGCTCGCCGGCCGCACCGGTTTCACGGTGGCCCCCGACACCGCCTTCGCCGCCGCCCGCGAGCGCTCCCTGGACCTGCTCGGCGACCTGGTCGAGGAGTACCTCGACACCGACGCTCTCTGGCGCCTCGTCGAGTCCGGCCCGCCCGCCGGCCTCC
>NZ_WAAS01000386.1:0-4587 GCF_008806585.1 Micromonospora sp. AMSO12t | reverse complement strand
CCTCCTCAGCGATGGCTGGAACGGCTCACGATCCTTCCCTGCCGACGCAACCGCGCCGAAGCCCGCCCCCGTGCAGCGGACCGGCAGACTGCCCGGCCCCGTGGAGCGGACGGGCCGACGACCGCCCGGACCACCGGGCCGCCCCCGGCCGGCGCCCCACGACCGGTGGTCGGGAGGTCGGTCGGCGCGGGGGCGCGGGAGGGACGCCCGTCAGGCGATGACGCGCACGCGCTCGGCCTGGGGGCCCTTCTGGCCCTGGGCGATCTCGAACTCGACCCGCTGGCCGTCGTCCAACGCCTTGTAGCCGTCCATCTCGATCGCCGAGAAGTGGACGAAGACGTCCTGCCCACCGTCGACGGCGATGAAGCCGTAGCCCTTTTCGGAGTTGAACCACTTCACGGTGCCCTCTGCCACGGTGCACTTCCTCACTCTGCGCGGCGTTCCACGACCCCGGAGGCCGGGCGGGCCGGCACCGGAGGACCACCGGCTCGGCGATCGACGAGGGCCGCTGAAACGGTGACCGAAATCGCACGCTACACGAAGCGTGACGACACCGCACGACCACAAATCGGACATACGCCGATCGAACGCCATCGGCCGTCATCGTTGTGATAGGCATTCGGCATGACGAGCACGCCCGACGGTCCGAGGCCGACGCGGCGGGCGCAGATCCGGCGGGTCCGCCCCCCGGACGCGGCTCGGATGCGGGCGCTGCGGCTGGAGATGCTCGCCGACGCCCCGCTGGCCTTCCTGGAGACCCTCGCCGACGCGGCGGCCCGGTCGCACGCCGACTACGCGGCCAGGATCGCGGCCGTCTCCGTCGGGGCGGGCACCGCCCAGTTCGTCGCGGACCCGGGCGGCCGGCTCGTCGGGCACGCCGGCGGCACGGTGGCCCCCGGGGAGCCGGGGCTGACCGTGGTGTACGCCGTCTACGTCACCCCGCCCTGGCGGGGCACGGGCCTCCTCGGCGACCTCGTCGACGCGGTCGCGGCCTGGTCCCGCGCCTGCGGGCGCCCCGAACTGATGCTGGAGGTCGTGGTCGGCAACGACCGGGCCTACCGCGCGTACCGGCGGCTGGGCTTCGTCGACACCGGCGTACGCGTCCCGCACCCCACGGTCCCGGCGCTCACCGAGCTCCAGATGCGCCGCCCGGCCTGACCCGCGCCGGTGACCCGTTCCGCCAGAACCGGATCGGCTGCCCGGAGCGGCCGGTGCGGGGCCGACCCGGGCAGCCGGGCACCTCAGGCGTGCCGGCGGGACTGCACGATGCGGAACCGGTTGGCCACGTAGGCGCCGTCGGTGAGCGCCGAGTTGGCCGCCGCGTTGGCGCCGCTGCCGTGGAAGTCGGAGAAGGCCGCCGACTGGTTCACGAAGACCCCGCCGGTCAGGTTGCAGGACAGGTGCACCCCGACCTCGATCGCCGCGGTCTCGGCCGCGTCGAGGACCGCCTCGTCGGTGGAGTAGACCGCCGCGGTGAGAGCGCCCTTCTCGCCGACCGTGGCGCGCAGGATCTCCAGGCTGTGCGCGGTGGAGTCCGTGGCGATGGCGAACGAGATCGGCCCGAACCACTCCTTCGAGTAGGTCGCGGTGTCGTCGGCCGCCAGCCTGACCACCGTCGGGGTGCGGACCACCGCGCCGGGGAAGGCCGGGTGCTCGACCGTACGCGACTCCAGCACCGCCTCGCCGACCTTGGTGACCTCGTCGAGGCGCTCCAGCACCCCGTCGTTGACGATCGCGCCGGTCATCTCCACCCCGCGCGCCGGGTCGGCGGTGATCTTGGCGACCGCCGCGGCGATCCCGCCCGCCACCTCGTCGAAGCTCTTGTGCCCCTGGTCGGTCTCGATGCCGTTGCCGGGGATCAGGATGTTCTGCGACGTGGTGCACATCTGGCCGCTGTAGAGACTCAGGGTGAAGCCGAGGTTGCGGCACATCCCGGCGAAGTCGTCGGTGGAGTCGATCACCACCGTGTTCAGCCCGGCCTTCTCGGTGTAGACCGCCGCCTGCCGCGCGTTGGCCTCCAGCCAGTCGCCGTACTCGGTGGAACCGGTGAAGTCGATGATCTTCACGGCCGGGTGCAGGGCCAGCGTGGAGGCGAGCTTCTCCCCGGGAGCCTCGGGGGCGAGCAGCACCAGGTTCGGGTCGAAGCCGGCCTCGGCGAGCACCTCCCGGGCGTACTTCACCGTGATCGCCAGCGGCAGCACCGCGCGCGGGTGCGGCTTGACGACGACCGGGTTGCCGGTGACCAGCGAGGCGAACAGCCCCGGGTACGAGTTCCAGGTCGGGAAGGTGTTGCAGCCGATCACCAGCGCCACGCCACGCGGCACCACGTGGAAGGTCTTGGTCATCCGCAGCGGGTCGCCCTTGCCGGCCGCCTTCTCCCAGCCCGCCGTCCCCGGGTGCCGGGTCATCTCCGCGTACGCGTAGGCGACCGCCTCCAGCGCGCGGTCCAGCGCGTGCGCGCCGCCCGCCTGGAAGGCCATCACGAAGGCCTGGCCGCTGGTGAACTGCACCGCGTTGGCCAGCTCGAAGATGTGCTTGTGCAGCCGGTCGAGGATCTCCAGGCAGACCCCCACCCGGGCCTGCGGGCCGGCGTCGCGCCAGCCGGGCAGGGCCGCGGTGGCGGCGGCGACCAGTTCGTCGGCGCCGGCGTGCGGGTAACGGACGTTCAGCTCGACGCCGAACGGGCTGCTCTCGGTGGCGACCCGGTCGGCCGTGCCCGGCTGGTCGAGGGGGAAGTCACCGCCGAGGTACGCCTCGAAGGCGGCCTTGCCGTCGGCGGCGGCGGTCTCGCCGTAGACCCGGGGGCTGGGCGACTCGGGGTAGGCGGACCAGTACCCGCGCTCCGTGATCGCGGTCAGCGCCCGGTTGAGGGTGTCGGCGTGCCTGTCGTACAGGGGGTGCGGGGTCTCCGTCATGCCCGCCATCATGCAACAGGAACCCCTCAGATCAGTAGGGCCGTGTCACAACTCGGATCGTGAGCTGCCAGTCCGTCCAGCCGCCGAGGCAGCGACGGCGTCGCCGCACGCCCGCACCCCCCTCGGGCGAACCGGGGTCCGGGGAATTCGGGTCCACATCGGATGCCCCGGGTCGGTTACAGTGACAACCTTCTATTTATATTCGAGGAGGTTCTGTGGAGCAACGAGAGTCTGCCTTCCGTCGCCGGCCGGCCTGGTCGACGCTGATGGTGTCCGGGATGCTCGCCGCGTCGGCCCTGTTCGCAACCCCTGCCGCGGCTGACGTGGGAATCGCCGGAAGCGCCTGCAACGCGGTCGACGGCGGGGAACTCGTCTACGATGACTTCACCAAGTACAACGACTCGCTCAATCACGCGGTCAACCAGTGGAACGCGCTCAATCCCATCGACGTCAGAGCGGACGACGCCTGGAGTTACTCCGACGTCGACGTCAGCGACAGCAATGACGGCGGGAACGGCACGGTCGCCTACTACTCCTGCGTAGCCGGCGCGGACGACATCGTCATGAACACCCACTATCTCGACAGTTACAGCACCTCACGTGATCACGCCGCGATGACCCACGAATTCGGGCACGCCATCGGTCTCGACCACGGTCCTGAAGTTGCGGTCATGGACCCCTACTCGACCGACTACAACCCGAACATGAACAACAATTTGCAATCGTGGGACATCAGCACCTATCACAGCAAATGGGGGTACTGAAGATGAACCACCGGCTGAAGGCCCCGTTCGTCGGGCTGGTCGCCCTTGTCCTGGCCGTCGGCGGCTGGTTCACCTACCAACAGCTTCGCCCGGCTCAGACCCACCCGGTTTCGGTGAGCTTCGCGTTCGACACCACCAACCGCGCCAAGGTCGCCGGCTACGCCGATGCGGTCGTGGTCGGGACCGTCACTGGCGTCGCGGAGGTACGCCAGGGTGAGCGCGGCGCCCCCCACACCATCTTCAAGGTCGCTGTTTCCGACAAGCTCAAGGGCGACGTCGAGGACACCATTCTCGTCGACCAACTCGGCGGAACCCGCGGGAAGGACACCTGGACGGTCGAGGGCGTCCAGCAACTCGCCGTCGGCTCCGCGTACGTCCTGCCCCTCACCAGCCGGAACGGGTCCGACGAACACGTCCTGGTGCTGACCCCGACCCTGGCACCGGTCACCGGCGCGAGCGTGCACGTCTGGACCCAGGCGGTGGCGAACCAGGACACCACGGTGTCCTAGCTCGGGCAGACACCGCAGGGGCGCCCGGCCCCGATCCGATCGGCAGCCAGCCCGGGCCGGACCAACCTCCCCCGACCCCACCGCGACCCGGTGGTCGCGGTCAGGTCGGCGGTGGGGATCGACGCGCTCGTTCAGCCCGCTTGACGTGGGTGTGCCGCACGACGACGATCGGGCCAGCGGATCAACCGCTGGCCCGATCGGAAGTTGGTCGGGAGGGACGCTCGCACAACGCCTCCGGCGTTGGGTCGCAAGAACTGAAAGTCTCCGGCGAAACGCCCTCCCGCACGGAGCATCTTGCGCCGTCCGGTTCCTGCCGTCAAGTCCTTGTCGGCGCGTTTTCCGCACTCACAGCGAAATCCCAGTTACCCGCCGAATCCCCCACTCTCCTGCCCGCGACCC
>NZ_WAAS01000385.1:0-4611 GCF_008806585.1 Micromonospora sp. AMSO12t | reverse complement strand
GGCCTGGAGTTCGGCGGCCAGTTCCGCCTCCAGCTCCCGGTCGAGGGAGCCGCCGAGGCCGGCGTCGAGCGGGACGGGGCGCCCCTGGACCGGGGCCGCCGGGCCCGCCGCCGACGCGGGTTCGGGGCCGGGCTTGCCGCGTGGGGCACGCCGCGCGGCGCCGGGCGGTGGTTCGGACTCCTCCAGCTCGGAGATCGACTCGGCCAACTCGGCCACCGGGTCCATCTCGGCCATGGTGTCCCACTCGTCGCGCGGGATGCTGTGCCACGTCTCGGCCGCGTGGGCGGGCGCCGGTTGGAAGACGAACGTGCGGTAGGACCAGAAGCGGAACAGCGTCGCGAGCAGCACGCCACCGGTCTTGGCCACGTTGAGGGCCAGCAGGCTGGTCAGGCCCAGCCCGTACTTGGCGGCGGCCAGGACGCCCAGTTCGATGAGCAGGCCCGCCCCGTTGAAGAGGAAGAAGAGGACGTACTCGCGTCGCATGGCCGATTTGGGGCGATCCCGGTACGTCCAGTGACGATTCATCAGATAAGACGTGATCGTCGCCACCACGGTCGCGATGACCGTCGCCTTCAGTTGACCGTCCACGAAAACGGTCAGTGCGAGCACATTGAACACGGCGTAATTGATTACGGTGTTGACGCCGCCGACGATTCCGAACTTGAGCGCCTCGTGGATGAACTTCTGCCAGCGCTCAGGCAGCAGACGGACAAGACGCATGCGGAACACCTTAGGGCAGTGGGCGGGGCCGGCAGGCTCCGGCCGGGACGAAGGTGGGCGGTTGGTCACGCCCGGTGGTCTCGGTCGTGCTTCTCTTCCGGAACGGAGGGGGTTCCCGCTTCGACGAAGACGAACCGTCGGTAGGACCAGAACCGGAACAGCGTCCCGAGCCCGGTCCCGACGATGAAGCTGGCGATGTTGTCGGCCAGCGGGGTCTGGAACACCTCCGGCCAGATGCTGCCCAGGCCGTAGCGGCTGACCGCCAGGCAGGCCACGGCGATCCCCAGGCCGACGCCGTTGAAGAAGAAGAACAGTGCGTACTCGCGGGCCGGGTTGGAGCGCTTGCGGTGCCGCCACGTCCAGAACCGGTTGCCGACGAACGCCACGGACGCCGCGATCACCGTCGAGATGGTCTTCGCGGTGACCTGTTCGACGCCCCGCACGCTCGTCAGGTAGTTGAAGAGGGCGAAGTCGATCAGGAAGGCGATCCCGCCCACGGTGGCGAACTTGCTCAGCTCGCGGACCAGGTGGCCGAAGCGGTCCACCAGCGCGCGGACCAGACCCGGGCGGGTCTGCGGAGAGCCGGGCTCCCCGGTCGTCGTCGCGGCCACGACGCGAGCCTACCGGCTGGGGTCATCCCGCACGGGTAGCAACGGCGGACCGCTCACCCGGGTGTGCGCCTGTGGACAGAGCGTAACGAGATCGGACCGCCTGCGGAGCGGTTCGCGGGTTCCGCCGTCCGGGGCGCCGCCGGCCCGGCCGGTGACGGTTCCCCACAGGATTTGCGTGAAACTGCGCGTGAAAGCGGGTATTAGCTCGTGATGCCGCAGCGTGCCCGTACCTTGTGCAGTTCTTCACAACCAGTCCCACTGACTGGTGACCTCGCCCGGTTTACGCTGAGGCCAATCCCAGGTTTCCACGAAGACGACGCATAGCGCCGTCAAGACTCGTGCATCCCATAGATCGGTCAGCGTCGACCACAAGGAGATGTGTCATGGTTGCTCCGGCTACCGTTCGGGGTATCGATCAGGCCCCGACGTCCCACCCGAAACTGCTCGCCTGGGTCCGTGAGGTCGCTGAACTGACCACCCCCGACCGCGTCGTCTGGGTGGACGGGTCCGACGAGGAGTGGCGGCGCCTCACCGACGAGCTGGTCGAGGCCGGCACCCTGATCCGGCTCAACCCCGAGAAGAAGCCCAACTCGTTCTACGCGCGCACCGACCCGACGGACGTCGCCCGGGTCGAGGAGCGCACCTACATCTGCTCCGTCGACGAGGCGGACGCCGGCCCCACCAACAACTGGATGGCGCCGGCCGAGATGAAGCGGACGATGACGGAGCTCTACCGCGGTTGCATGCGCGGGCGCACCATGTACGTCATCCCGTTCTGCATGGGCCCGGTCGAGGCCGAGAGCCCCATGTTCGGCGTCGAGATCACCGACAGCCCGTACGTGGTCGCGTCGATGCGCATCATGACCCGGATGGGGGCCAAGGTCCTGGAGGCCATGGGCGACGACGCGGACTTCGTCCACGCGCTGCACTCCATCGGCGCCCCGCTCAACCCCGGCCAGCAGGACGTGGCGTGGCCGTGCAACGAGACCAAGTACATCTCCCACTTCCCGGAGACCCGGGAAATCTGGTCCTTCGGCTCCGGCTACGGCGGCAACTCGCTGCTCGGCAAGAAGTGCTACTCGCTGCGGATCGCCAGCGTGATGGGCCGCGACGAGGGCTGGCTCGCCGAGCACATGCTCATCCTCAAGATCACCTCGCCGGAGGGCAAGGTCTACCACGTCGCCGGGGCCTTCCCGTCGGCCTGCGGCAAGACCAACCTGGCCATGCTGGAGCCGACCGTCCCGGGCTGGAAGGTCGAGACCATCGGCGACGACATCGCCTGGATGCGCTTCGGCCCGGACGGCCGCCTCTACGCGGTCAACCCCGAGTACGGCCTCTTCGGCGTCGCGCCCGGCACCGACTGGAAGACCAACGCCAACGCGATGCGGACGCTGGACCGCGGCAACTCCGTCTTCACCAACGTCGCCCTGACCGACGACGGGGACATCTGGTGGGAGGGCATGGGCGAGCCGCCGGCGCACCTGGTCGACTGGAAGGGCAACGACTGGACGCCGGAGAGCGACAGCCTCTCCTCGCACGCGAACAGCCGGTTCTGCACCCCGATCACCCAGTGCCCGATCCTGGCCGAGGACTACTTCGACCCGAACGGCGTGCCGATCGACGCGATCCTCTTCGGTGGTCGCCGCCGGGACACCATCCCGTTGGTGACCGAGGCCCGCGACTGGGTGCACGGGGTCTACATGGGCGCGACGCTCTCCTCGGAGACCACCGCCGCCGCCTCCGGTGCGGTCGGCGTCGTCCGGCGCGACCCGATGGCGATGCTCCCGTTCATCGGCTACCACGCCGGCGACTACTTCCGGCACTGGATCGAGATGGGCAAGGGCACCGACGGCGACGAGTCCAAGCTGCCGAAGATCTACTACGTCAACTGGTTCCGCAAGGACCCGGAGGGCAACTTCCTCTGGCCCGGCTTCGGCGAGAACTCCCGCGTGCTCAAGTGGGTCATCGAGCGGATCGAGGGGCGCGCCGAGGCGGTGGAGACGCCGATCGGCATGGTCCCGGCCCAGGACGCGCTCGACGTCGAGGGCCTCGACATGACCCCGGAGGACGTCCGGATCGCGCTGAAGGTCGACCCGGAGGAGTGGCGCAAGGAGCTCCCGATGGTCACCGAGTGGTTCGAGAAGTTCGGCGACAAGCTGCCGGGCGTGCTCTGGGCCGAGCTGGACGCGCTGCGTGCCCGGCTCGACGCGGCGCCGCAGCGCTGAGGACAGGTGTGACCGACGCCCCGACGGGGCATCATCGGATCCCATGAGGACGGCCGCCGCGACCGAGGTCCGGCGGCCGTCCGCCGTCCGGGCGCTGACCGCACTGCTCGCGCTGACCGCGGCGGCCACCGTCGTGGTCGAGCTGCTCAACTGGTGGTACGCCCCGGAGCAGGGCTTCGGGCTGGCGGTGCGGACGGGCTGGGCGATGCTCCGTTCGCTCGGCTTCCTGCTGCTGATCGGGCACGTCCGTCGGGGCCGGACGGTGGCCCGGCCGTTCGGGCTGATCCTGGCGGTGACCACGGTCTTCGCGGTCGGCCGGCTGATCGTGCCCCGGCAGGGAGTGCCGCCGCTGCCGGGGCTGCTCGGGTTCGCCCTGCTCACCGTGCTCTGCGCCGCCGTGGTCTGGCTGCTCTACCGCTCGTCCGCGGTGTCCGGGCACCTGGTCCGCCACCGGCCCCGCCTGGTCATCGACCGGGAGGGCATCTCCTGGCGGGAGACCCCGCCCCGCCGGCCGGAGGTCAGCGGTTGGCTGCTCACCAGCCGGGTCGCGGCGTTCACGTACAGCCCGCTCATGCTGGTCCCGGCGCTGGTCGCCGGCGGCGCGGTGCTGGACGACCGGCTCGCCGCCGTGCCCGCCGTGCTGCTCTGGTTCGCCGCCGGGATCGTGACCAGCTACGCGGTGCTCTTCTGCACCGCCTTCCTGATGCGCGGCAAGGGCTGGGCGCGCACGCTGCTGGTGGCCGTCACCGCGATCGTGCTCGCCGTCGACCTGCCGCTGTGCTGGTGGCTGCTCGGCCCGGACGGGCTGGTCCGCGACGGCGGCCCGCTGGTGGCTGCCGCCGCGCTAACGATCTACGGCCTCTGGCGCGCCACCCGCGCCGAACGCGCCACCCGCCCGGCGTAGGCCGCCACCCGCGCCGAACCCCCCGGCCGGGCGGGCGTGTTCCAGGCACTGCCCCTAGCCAGCGTGATCACCATCGCCACAGGGCCGGACCACCCGGGTTCGCCCCGGCCCGTTCCCCACCAGCCCGGGGGTTGGTGCCATTCGCGCTGTC
>NZ_WAAS01000384.1:0-4616 GCF_008806585.1 Micromonospora sp. AMSO12t | reverse complement strand
CGCGCGGCGTGCGTGCCGGGCGGGGGGAGCGCGTTGCGGTCGATCTTCCCGCTGCTGGTCAGGGGGAGTTCGGTGAGCGTGACCCAGTGGGTGGGGACCATGTACTCCGGCAGCCGCGCGCGCAGGTGGGCGCGCAGGGTGTCGGCGTCGACGGGGTGGCCGTCGGCGGCGACGAGGTAGGCGACGAGCTGCCGGTCGTCGCCGGGGCCGTGCGGGTGCACGACGGCGGTGCGGACGCCGGCGTGGTCGGCGAGGGTGGCCTCGATCTCGCCGAGTTCGATGCGGTTGCCGCGGACCTTGACCTGGTGGTCGAGGCGGCCGAGGTACTCGATCGTGCCGTCCGGGCGCCAGCGGGCCTGGTCGCCGGTGCGGTAGGCGCGTCCCCCGTCGTCGGCGGGGATGAAGCGTGCGGCGGTGAGCGCCGGCCGGCGGTGGTAGCCGCGGGCCAGCTGCACGCCGGTGAGCAGGAGCTCTCCGGGTACGCCGACGGGGACCGGGTTGCCCCAGGGGTCGTGGATGTGGGCGCCCGTGTTGGCGATGGGGCTGCCGATGGTGACGGTCTGCCCGGGGTGGACGCGGGCGGCCGTCACGTCGACGGCGGCCTCGGTGGGTCCGTAGAGGTTGTGCAGCTCCACGTCGAGGTGGGCGTGCACGGCGGCGGCGAGGTCGTCGGGCAGCGCCTCGCCGGAGCAGACGACGCGGCGCAGGTGGGGCAGGGCGGTGCGGGTGGCGGCGAGGTGGCCGGTGAAGGCGCGCAGCATCGAGGGCACGAAGTGGACGGTGGTGATGCGCCGCCGGACGATGGTCTCGGCGAGGTAGGCGGGGTCGCGGTGCCCGTCGGGGCGGGCCATGACGAGGGCGGCGCCGGTGGTCAGGGGCCAGAAGAACTCCCACACGCTGACGTCGAAGGTGTGCGGGGTCTTCTGCAGGATCCGGTCGGTGTGGTCGAGCCGGTAGGTGTCCTGCATCCAGCGGAGCCGGTTGACGATGGCGCGGTGGTCGACGAGGACGCCCTTGGGGCGGCCGGTGGAGCCCGAGGTGTAGATCAGGTAGGCGGGGCTGCGGTCGTCGGTGGTGACGCCGGGTCGTCCGGCGGGTTCGTCGGCGAGCGTCGGGTCGTCGAGGTGGACCCGTGGGCCGGGGGACCAGTCGTGCTGGTCCGGGACGTCGACCAGGGTGACGGGGTCGCCGGCGTCGGCGAGCATCCAGCGCAGCCGCTCGACGGGGTGGCCGGGGTCGAGCGGGAGGTAGGCGGCGCCGGTCTTGAGCACGGCGACGAGGGCCACGGCGAGGGCGACGCGGCGTCGCGCGCTGACGGCGACGATCCGTTCGGGTCCGGCGCCGAGGGCGATCAGCCGGTGGGCGAGCTGGTTGGCGCGGGCGTCGAGCTGGGCGTACGTCAGCTCCTCGTCGTCGTCGAGCACGGCGACCGCGTCCGGGGTGGCGTCGGCCTGCGCCTCGATCAGCCGGTGCAGCAGCGTGTGGCGGGGGTGCTCGACGGCGGTGTCGTTCCAGGCCGCGAGCTGGGCGGTCTCGGGTTCGGTGAGCAGGGGCAGCCGGGTGACCGGGGCGTCCGGGTCGGTGGCGACGGCGCTCAGCAACCGCTGGTAGTGCCCGGCCAGCCGCCGCGCGGTCGCGTCGTCGAACAACGCCGTCGCGTACTCGACGACGGCGGAGAAGGAGCCGTCCGCCTCCTCGGTCACCTGCATGGTCAGGTCGAACTTGGCGGTGTGCCAGAGCGTCGGCACCTGCCGCGCGCGCAGCCCCGCCCCGGCGAAGTCGGCCGCCGTGGCGTTCTGCATCACGAACATGGTCTGGAACAGCGGGTTGCGCGACAGGTCCCGCTCCGGGGACAGCGCGTCCACGATCCGCTCGAACGGCACGTCCTGGTACGACTGCGCGTCCAGCACCGTCTCCCGGACCCGGGCCAGCACCTCGACGAAGGTCGGCTCGCCGGACAGGTCGGTCCGCAGCACCAGCGTGTTGACGAAGTACCCGATCAGGTCCTGGACCTCGGGGCGGGTACGCCCGGCGACCGGGGTGCCCACCGCGACGTCGGTCTGCCCGGTGTAGCGGGCCAGCAGCACCTGGAACGCCGCCAGCAGCACCATGAACGGGGTCGCCCGGTGCCGCCGCCCGATCGAGGCGAGGGCGCGACCGAGGCCGGCCGGCACGGTGAACGGCAGCGTCGCGCCCCGGGGGTCCTGCACGGCCGGGCGCGGCCGGTCGGTCGGCAGCTCCAGCGGCACGAGGCCGGCCAGCCGGTCGCGCCAGTGGTCGAGCTGCCCGGTCAGGCCGGCCGCCCGGTCCCGCTGCCGCACCGCGAAGTCCGCGTACTGGATTGGCGGCGGGGCGAGCGGGGACGGCTCGCCGGCGACCAGCGCGGGGTAGAGCGCGCCGAGTTCCCGGGCCAGCACGCCGACCGACCAGCCGTCGAACGCGATGTGGTGGGCGACCAGCACCATGACGTGCTCGTCCTCGGCGAGCCGGACCAGCCGGACCCGCAGCGGCGCGTCCCGACCCAGGTCGAACGGGGTGTTCGCCTCGTCCCGGATCAGCGAGTCCAGCCGCTCCCGCCGCTGCGCCGGGGCGCAGCCGGTCAGGTCGACCACCGGCAGCTCGACCGGCTCGGGCGGGCCGACCACCTGGCTCGGCCGGCCGTCCACGACCCGGTAGCGGGTCCGCAGCACCTCGTGCCGCCGGACGACCTCCCACCAGGCGTCGCGGAGGGCCACCGGGTCCAGCGGGCCGGTCAACCGCCAGCTGAACGGCACGACGTACTCCGCGCCGCCGGGCCGGATCTGGTCGAGCAGCCACACCCCCTGCTGCGGGTAGGACAGCGGCAGCGGGCCGGTCGGCCGCCGCGGTGAACTCGGGGTGGCCGGCGACCGGTCCGGGGCCCGCCCGGCCAGCAGCGCCTCCACCAGCGCCCGACGACGGGCGTCGGTCGAGGTCGGGGACGGGTCCTCGGGAGTCGTCATTCCTTGCCCACCTGCGCCAACATCGTCTCCAATTCGGACTCGGACATCCCCGCCACCCGTTCCTCGACGGCCCGCTGGAGCACCGTCGCCAGCTCCGCCACGGTCGGTGCCTCGAAGACCGCGCTGACCGGCAGGTCGACCGGGAACCGTTCGTGCAGCAGCGCGACGACCTGGGTGGCCAGCAGGGAATGACCGCCGAGGTCGAAGAAGTCGTCGTGAATCCCGCAGCGGTCGACGCCCAGCACCTCGGCCCACACCTCGGCGACCGCCCGTTCCGTGGGGGTACGCGGCGCCACCGCCGGTCCGTCGGTGACCGGGCCGGGCGGGGCGGGCTCCGGCAGCCGCCGACGGTCGACCTTCCCGCTGCCGGTCAGGGGCAGCTCGTCGAGCGTCACCCAGCTCTGCGGGACCATGTGCTCCGGCACCCGCTCGGCCAGGTACGCGCGAACCGCCCGGTGGTCGGCCGGCCCGGCTCCGGCCGGCAGCAGGTACGCGACGAGCTGCGGGCCGCCGACCGCGCCGTGGTGCACGTCCACCACGGCGGCGCGGACGGCGGGATGCTGGCCGAGCACCGCCTCGATCTCGCCCAGCTCGATCCGGAAGCCCCTGATCTTCACCTGGTGGTCCCGCCGGCCCAGGTACTCGATGCTGCCGTCCGGCAGGTACCGGGCCCGGTCGCCGGTGCGGTACATGCGCTGTCCGGGCCGGTCGGCGAACGGGTCGGGGACGAAGCAGGCGGCGGTCAGTCCCGGCCGGCCGAGATAGCCCCGGGCGAGCTGGATCCCGGCGAGCACCAGCTCCCCGGGCTCACCGACCGGCACCGGCCGCAGCTCGTCGTCCACGATGTACGTGCGGGTGTTGGCCACCGGCCGGCCGATGGTCACCGCCTCGCCGGGCAGGCAGCGGGTGCTGGTCACCTCGACCGCCGCCTCGGTCGGCCCGTAGAGGTTGACCACCTCGCAGTCGAGCCGGTCGTGCGCCGCGGCCACCAGGTCGGCGGGGAGCGCCTCGCCGCTGCACAGCACCCACCGGATCGACGGCAGGCTGGTCCGGCCGGCGGGCAGCACGTCCAGGAACGCGCGCAGCATCGACGGCACGAACCGGATCGAGGTGACCTGCCGTTCGGCCACCACCCGGGCCAGGTACGCCGGATCGCGGTGCCCGCCGGGACGGGCCGTCACCAGCGTCGCCCCGGTGGTCAGCGGGGAGAAGAGCTCACACACCGAGACGTCGAAGCCGTACGGCGTCTTCTGGAGCACCACGCCGCCGTCGGCGCCGAGGGCGTCCGGCATCCAGCGCACCCGGTTGACGATCGCGCGGTGCTCCACGACCACGCCCTTCGGGCGGCCGGTGGAGCCGGAGGTGTAGATGACGTAGGCGGCGTTGGCCGGACCCACGACCGGCTCCGGGGCGCCGTCCGGCAGCCCCCGGTGGTCGTCGTCGACCCGGATCGGGGCGCCGGTGGCGGCGGCCAGCGGCTCGTGGTCGACGCCCGGGCCGGTGACGACGGTCGTCGCCTTCGAGTCGGTCAGCAGGTAGCGGATCCGGTCGGCCGGCTGGTCCGGTTCCACCGGGAGGTAGGCGCCGCCCGCCTTGAGTACCCCCAGCAGCGCCACCACCAGGTCGACCCCCCGG
>NZ_WAAS01000383.1:0-4634 GCF_008806585.1 Micromonospora sp. AMSO12t | reverse complement strand
GACCGCGAGCGCCACCGCGCCGGCCAGCACCCCGGCCACCCCCGGCAGCGTCGCCCCCGACCGGACGTACCTCGACGCGCTGACGCCCGAGACCGGCGCCGGCTACCTGCGACCGCTGCCGCGCGCGCTCGCCGGCCGGGCCGACCTGCCGCAGCCGGTCGTGCTCTCCTGCCCGAGCAACGACGGCGCGGACCGCGCCCGCTCGGTCAGCTACCCGCTGAAGCGCCGCTACCTCGACTTCTCGGCCACCTTCCGGGCCTGGTACCCGCCGGGCCAGGATCCGGAGTCCCCCGTGCGGATCAGCGCCGTCGTGACCATCAAGCAGCCCGACGACACCCTGACCCGGCAGCCCCGACCGGGCCGCACGACCACCATGTCCCGACCGGCGGAGTCGCTGACCTTCTCCGTGGAGGGGGCCGACCTGCTGACACTGACCGTGGAGTGCGACCTCGGCGAGGGCCTCGCCGTCCTCACCGACGCCGGGTTCACCCGCTGACAGGAGTGCCGGGCGGAAGGACCCACGACGAGGTCAGTCACCCGCGTCGGCCGGCAGGAGGTGGTTCACCACGATCTTCCCGACGGTGAGCGCCCGGGCCCGTTCCTCGATCCCTCGGTCGGCGCCGGTGAGCCGGCCGCCGTGCTGGCGCAGGTGCTCCTCCCATGACGGCACCTGGTAGACCTCGACGAAGCCGTCCTCTCGTTCGCCCGGGCGGAACAGGCCCCAGCGCATCGCCCCCGTACGCCGTCGGGACCTGCCCACCAGGCGCATCGCCGCGACGAACTCCGCCTGCCGCTCCGGCGGCACCGTGTAGGAGACGGTCACCAGCACCGGCCCGCCGCGTGGGTCCGCGGGCAGCGTCAGGTGCGGCTCCGGCCACCAGACGGCCGGGTCCCGGTCGAGGCCACGGGTCTCGCGCAGCGGCCAGAGCGGTACGGTCACCGCGCCGACCGCCATCGTCCCGGCCGCCGCGGCGAGCGCCACCACGAGGCTGGTCAGCTCGCCGAGGGCGCCCCAGGCGACCGCGCCGAGCGCCTGCCCGCCGGCGAAGACCATCTGGTAGACGGAGAGGCCGCGGGCGCGTACCCAGCCGGGCAGGAAGAGCTGCATGGCGGCGTTGACGCTGGACAGCACCGTCATCCAGGCCATGCCGGCGGGCACCAGGGCCAGGGCGACCGGCACCGGGCCCGGCGCCAGGGCGAGCACCGCCAGGACGGCGGCGTAGACCAGGCCGGCCAGCAGCAGGAGCCGGTTGGTGGTGAGCGCCAACCGGATCCGGGGCAGGACGAGGGCGCCGGCCACCGCACCGACGCCGAGCGCGGCGAGCAGCACGCCGTACCCGCCCGCGCCCAGGTGCAGGCGGCGGCTGGCGACCAGGGGCAGCAGGGCCCACAGTGCGCTGCCCGGCACCACGAACAGTGCGGCGCGCAGCAGGATCCGGCGGACCACCGGCGAGTGCCGCACGTACCGGCCGCCGGCGCGCAACGCGGCGGTGAACCGCTCCGGCAGGTCGTCGGCGCCGGCCCGTTCCGGCCGCCAGCGCAGCAGCGCCAGCGCGAAGACGGCGAACGACACCGCGTTGACGGCGAAGACGGTGGCGACGCCGGCCCGGGCGACCAGCACCCCGGCCACCGCCGGGCCGACCGCGCGGGCCAGGTTCACGCTGATCGACCCGAGCGCCGAGGCCGAGACGAGCTGGGAGCGGGGCACCAGTTCGGGGATGACCGCCTGCCAGGCCGGCAGGGTCAGCGCCTGCCCGACGCCGAGGGCGAACGTCAGGGTGAGCAGCAGCGCCGGCGGCATCCGGTCGGCGGCGGTGAGGCCGGTCAGCAGTACGCCGACGGTGGCCAGGAAGAACTGCACCCCGATCAGCAGCCGTCGGCGGTCGAGGGTGTCCGCCAGCGCGCCGGCAGGCAGGGCGAGCAGCAGCACGGGCAGCATGCTGGCGGTCTGCACCAGCGCCACCAGGGTCGAGGCGTTGGCTTCCTCGACGAGCAGCCACTGGGCGCCGACGGTCTGCATCCAGGTGCCCACGTTGCTGGCCAGGACCGCCAGCCAGAGGCTGCGGAACGCAGCGAGCCGCAGCGGGGCCCAGGCGGACGTGACGGCGTCGGCGGGCGGGGTCGGGGAGGCGCTCACCGACCGGAACGTACCCCGGCCCGCCCGCTTGAGTCCGGCGAACCGCTCCGGGCACACGGACGGGCCGCCGGGATCACCCGGCGGCCCGTTGCGGTGCGATCGATCAGAAGATGCTGACGCCGTAGCGGCTCAGCGCCTCGCCGACCGGCTGGAAGTAGGTCGTGCCGCCGGTGCGGCAGTTGCCGCTACCACCGGAGGTCAGGCCCAGGGCGATGGTGCCGCTGAACAGCGAGCCGCCGCTGTCGCCCGGCTCGGCGCAGACGTTGGTGCGGATGAGGCCGGAGACCGAGCCCTCGGCGTAGTTCACCGTGGCGTTGAGCGCGGAGACCGAGCCGCTGCGCAGGCCGGTGGTGCTGCCGGAGCGCTGCACCGACTGGCCGACGTAGGCGTTGCCGGCGGCGGTGATGTCCCGGAAGCTGCCGTTGTAGAGGGAGACGTTGCCGGCGGCGTTGGCGGAGTTGTTGTGCCGCACGATGCCGTAGTCGTTGCCGGGGAAGCTGGTGCCGGTGCGGCTGCCCAGCAGGCTGGTCTGGGCGGAGTTGCTGTACCAGCTGGCCGAGATGTTGGTGCAGTGTCCGGCGGTCAGGAAGTAGTAGGTGCTGCCGCTGCGGACGTTGAAGCCCAGCGAGCAGCGACCGCCGCCACCGGCGTAGATGGCCTGGCCGCCGGAGATCCGGGTGCCGAGCACGCCGGCCTCGGCCTCGATCCGGATCGCGCCGTTCATCCGCTCGGCGGCGGCCTTGACGCGCTCCAGCTTGGTGCCGGTGACGGTGCTGTCGACGGAGACGACGACCTGGTTGGTGGCCGGGTCGGTCCACCACGCGGTGCCGGGGATCTTGGCGGAGCGGTCCAGCTCCGAGGTGGCCCGGGCCAGCTCGCTGGCGCCGCGCTTGACGATCTTCGGGGTGGCGCCGGCGGCACTGACCTGCCGGGCGGCGAGCGCGTCGGTCACGGTGACGACCATCTTGCCGTTGGCGTCGGCGTACGTGCCGGCGGACCGGTCGCCGAGGCGCTCGGCCAGGCCGGCGGCGGCGTCGGGCGAGGCGAACGAGGGTGCGGCCTGGGCGGGCGCGCCGATCAGCGAGCCGGCGACCATGGCGCCGGCCGCGGCGACGACGGCGGCACGACGGAGCGAGGACCTCGTGGGTCGCATGCAACAACCTCCAGAAGGGGTGACAGACCCGCGCCGGGGCGACACGAGCCGGGAGCAGCCCTGCCGATCTGGGGGTACCGGCCGAGCACACTGAAGTATTCACATACTTGAGTTCGTATGCAAGACCCGGCTTTGTCCTTTTCGCCCCAGCTGCCGCGGTCATCGGCCCGAAACATCGTGGACACAGGCGTACGTCTATACGCTTCGCCTACCGTCCCACCATCCGGTACGCGCGACCCGGCGGCCCCCATGACGTCACCATGCTGATCGGCGCCGACGGCACCCGTCGCGGCCCTGGCCGATCCGCCCACCGACGGACGGTCAGCCGGCGCGGCGGCGCGCTCCGGGCCCCGGCCGCGGCACCACGTCGCGCGGCCGGTCGACCTCGTGCCCGCGCTCGCAGCGCAGCTCGACGCGGACCTCCGCGCCGCAGTCGCGGTGCGCGACCGTCAGCGGCGAGCCCTCCGGGTCGGCCAGGTAGCGGTCCCCCCAGCCGAGGACGGCGACCAGCACCGGCCACAGGTCGAGCCCCATCCCGGTCAGCCGGTACTCGTGGCGCTCCCGACTGCCGGGCTCCCGGTAGGGCTCGCGCCGCAGGACGCCGCGCTCCACCAGCATCGCCAGCCGGCTGGCCAGCACCTGCCGGGGCACGCCGGTGCGCACCCGCATGTCGTCGAAGCGGCGGACGCCGTTGAAGACCTCGCGCAGGACCACGAGGGTCCACCGCTCGCCGAGGATCTCCATCGCGCGGGCGATGGTGCAGTTCTCCACCGACCAGTCCAGTGCCGCGGGTCTCATGCGCTCCAGGCTAGGTCTGATTGACAGACTCAGCAACGCGCTGCGAGGCTGGGTCCATGACACAGACGCAGGATCCGGCGCGCAGCCGTACCTTCTCGTGGTCCGACCCGGGCATCAACGCCGCGCACGTCGGCCGGCGCGGCGGCCTGGAACTGCTCCGCGCGATGATCGCCGGCGAGCTGGCGGCGCCGCCCATCATGCACCTGGTCGACATGTCCCGGATGGAGGCCGACGAGGGGTGGGTGGCCGTCGAACTCGTCCCGCAGGAGTTCCACTACAACCCGCTGGGCACCGTGCACGGCGGGGTCATCTCCACCCTGCTGGACACCGCCGCGGCGTGCGCGGTGCACACCACCCTGCCGGCCGGGGTCGGCTACACCTCGTTGGACCTGAACGTGAAGTTTCTGCGCCCGGTCACCGTCGCGAGCGGCACGCTGCGCTGCGAGGGCACCGTCCTGCAGAGCGGTCGCCGCACGGCCCTGGCGGAGGCGAAGCTGCTCGACGCGAAGTCGCGCCTAATCGCCCACGCCACCTCCACCTGCCTCC
>NZ_WAAS01000382.1:0-4669 GCF_008806585.1 Micromonospora sp. AMSO12t | reverse complement strand
GAACTGCGCCGCGCCCAGCCCCTCGACGAAGTAGCCCCGCCGGGCCGCGCCGCGCTCCTCCAGCGCGGAGAGCACCGGATAGACCGCGGCGAAGCCGCCGGTCACCTGCTCGGCCATGACCGCGCCCCGGGTCACCACGCCGTGCCGTTCGAGCAGCACGTCGGCCAGGGCGGCGGCGCGTCGGGTCGGGTCGGTGTCGCGCTCCGGCAGGCGGGACCAGCGGCCGGCCACGGTCGGCGGGCCCCCACGCGTCGGCAGGGCCACCCGCCCGGGGCGCCGGTAACGGGTGCGCGGCGCGGTGGCACGGGACCGGTGCGCCCCGCCGCCGCCGAGTGCCGCGCGCAGCGGCGCGAGGGTGTCGTTGGTGAGGTGACCGGCCCACACCAGGTCCCAGACGACGGCGGTCAGCGCGGCGTCGTCGGTCGAGCCGACCCGGTCGGAGAGCGACCGGAAGAACAGCGCCTGCCCGTCGCCGAGCGCGTCCAGCACCGCGTCGTGCAGCGGGGTGCGGGTGAGCGCCTCGTCGGGCGGGGCGAGCAGCAGCGGCGCGACGTCCGCGTAGGCCAGGGTGACCCAGCCGTCCCCGCCGGAGATGGCCCCGGAACCGGCCCAGAGCACCTCGCCGCTGGCGCAGAGCTCGTCGAGCTGGGCGGGGGAGTAGTCGGCGACCCGACCGGGCAGCACCAGCCGTTCCAGCGCCGACGCCGGCACCGCTGCGCCCTGCAACTGCTCCACGGCGGCGGCCAGCGCCTCCACCCCCCGCGCGGACGAGCCGACCTGCTGCCAGCGGGGCAGGAACGCGGCCAGCGCGCGGGGCGGCACCGGCTCGATCTCCCGGCGCAGCGCGGCCAGGGACCGGCGGCGCAGCAGCCGCAGCACCTCCGCATCACACCACTGGCTGCCGGCAGTGTCGGGGGTGAACTCGCCGGCCACCACCCGACCGGTGGCGGCGAGCCGGCGCAGCGTCTGCTCGACCACGAAGACGCCGAGCCCGAAGCGGGCCGCGCAGGTGGCGGCGGCGAACGGCCCGTGCGTACGCGCGTAGCGGGCGACCAGGTCGCCGAGCGGATCGGCCACCGGGGCCAGGTAGGCCTCGGCCACCCCGACCGGCAGGGCCACGCCGAGGGCGTCACGCAGCCGGGCCGCGTCCTCGACGCCGACCCAGCGCTCCTCGCCGGCGACGCGTACGCGCAGCACCCGGCGGGCCGCCGCCAGCTCGGTCAGCCACGCGGGGGAGGCGCCCCGCTCGGCCAGCTCCGCCTCCGACAGGTCGCCGACCACGCGGAGCAGCTCGACCACGTCCTCCGCGTCGCGCGGGCGGCGCTGCTCGGTCAGCCAGCGCAGCTGCCGCTCGGTTTCGGCCAGCACCGCCGGATCGAGCAGCTCCCGCAGGTCGACCCGGCCGAGCAGCTCGCCGAGCAGGGTCGAGTCCAGCGCCAGCGCGGCGGCCCGGCGTTCGGCCAGCGGCGCGTCGCCCTCGTAGAGGAAGGCGCCGACGTAGCCGAAGAGCAGCGACCGGGCGAACGGCGACGGCTGGGCGGTCTCCACCTCGACCAGGCGCACCTTGCGGGCGGCCAGGTCGCGCATCAGCTCGGCCAGCGCGGGCTGGTCGAAGACGTCCTGGAGGCATTCCCGGGCGGCCTCCAGGGTGACCGGGAAGTCGGCGTACTCGCGGGCGACGTCGAGCAGCTGGGCGGCGCGTTGCCGCTGCTGCCACAGCGGCTGGCGGCGGCGCGGGTCGCGGCGGGGCAGCAGCAGCGACCGGGCGGCGCACTCGCGGAACCGGGACGCGAAGAGCGCGGACGTGCCGACCGACTCCTCGACGAGCTGGGCGATCTCCTCGGGCTCGAAGACCACCACGTCGGCGCCGGGTGGCTCGTCCGCCGTGTCCGGCAGGCGGACCACGATGCCGTCGTCGGACGGCATCACCTGGGCGTCCACGCCGTAGCGCTCGGCGAGCCGGCGGCCGATGGCCAGCGCCCACGGCCCGTTGACCCGGGCGCCGAGCACGCTGTGCACGGCCAGCCGCCAGTCGCCCAGCTCGTCGCGGAACCGCTCGACCACGACGGTGCGGTCGTCGGGCAGGGACCGGGTGGCGGCGCGCTGCTCGCGCAGGTAGGCCATCAGGTTTCCCGCGGCCCAGTCGTCCAGCCCGCCGGCCCGCAGCGCGGCGACCGCCGTCTCGTCGCTCTGCCGCAGCAGCGAACGCACCCGGGCGCCGATGGCCCGGCCCAACTCGACGGGGCGGCCGAGCTGGTCGCCCTTCCAGAACGGCATCTTCGCCGCCTGCCCGGGGGCCGGGGAGACCAGCACCCGGTCGGGGGTGATCTCCTCGATCCGCCAGGACGACGAGCCGAGCAGGAAGACGTCGCCGACCCGGGACTCGTAGACCATCTCCTCGTCCAGCTCGCCGACCCGGGCGGCCCGCTCGGCCCCCGCCAGGAAGACGCCGAAGAGGCCCCGGTCGGGGATCGTGCCGCCGCTGGTCACCGCGAGCCGCTGCGCGCCGGGACGGCCGGTGAGCGTGTCGGTGGCGCGGTCCCAGACCAGCCGGGGCCGCAGCTCGGCGAACGCGGTGGACGGGTAGCGGCCGGAGAGCATGTCGAGCACGGCGTGCAGCGCCGAGTCGGGCAGCTCGGCGAAGGGCGCCGCCCGGCGTACGAGCACGGCCAGGTCACCGACGCGCCACGGCTCCAACGCCACCATGGCGACGATCTGCTGGGCCAGCACGTCGAGCGGGTTGCGCGGGTGGTGCAGCTCCTCGATGGCGCCCTCGGCCATCCGCTCGGCCACCACGGTGCACGACAGCAGGTCACCCCGGTGCTTGGGGAAGACCACCCCGCGGGAGACCGCGCCGACCTGGTGCCCGGCCCGGCCCACCCGTTGCAGGCCGGCGGCCACGCTGGGCGGCGCCTCGATCTGCACCACCAGGTCGACGGCGCCCATGTCGATGCCCAGCTCCAGGCTGGAGGTCGCCACCACGGCGGGCAGCTGGCCGGACTTGAGCGCCTCCTCGATGTGCTTGCGCTCCTCCCGGGAGACGCTGCCGTGGTGGGCGCGGGCGATCACCGCCGGCGCGCCGGCCGCCGCGCCGGCCTGCGCCATCAGCTCCGCCGGCGTGCGGCCGACGCGCACCGGCCCTTCGGGGCCGCCCCACTCCTGTGCGCCGCGCGGCGACGGCGTGGGCCCGCCGGCCAGCTCCTCGCCGGCCAGCTCGTTGAGCCGGGCGCAGAGGCGCTCGGCCGAACGCCGGGAATTGGTGAAGACGATGGTCGAGCGGTGTGCCCTGACCAGGGAGAAGACGCGTTCCTCCACCGCCGGCCAGATGGACGCCCGGCGCGTGCCGAGGCCGCCGAGGTCGTCCTCCGGCGGCTCCTGCTCGTCGAGGCGGGTCATGTCCTCCACCGGCACCTGGACGCTGACCTCGATCGTCTTGGCGGTGGGCGGCGCGACCACGTCGACGGGGCGGGCGCCGCCGAGGAAACGGGCGCAGGCGTCGACGGGCCGGACGGTGGCGGAGAGGCCGATCCGCTGTGCCGGGGCCGGCAGCAGCTCGTCGAGGCGTTCCAGGGAGAGCGCGAGGTGGGCGCCGCGTTTGGTGCCGGCGACCGCGTGCACCTCGTCGAGGATCACCGTCTCGACGCCGCGCAGGGAGTCGCGGGCGGCGGAGGTCAGCAGCAGGAACAGCGACTCGGGTGTGGTGATGAGGATGTCCGGCGGGGTGCGGGCGAAGGCCCGCCGCTCGTCGGCGGGGGTGTCGCCGGTGCGCATTCCCACGGTGATCTCCGGCGGGGCGACGCCGAGCCGGGTGGCGGCCTGGCGAATGCCCGTGAGGGGAGTGCGCAGGTTGCGCTCGACGTCGACCGCGAGCGCCTTGAGCGGGCTGACGTAGAGCACCCGGCACCGCTGCCGGGGGTCGGCCGGGGCGGGCTCGCGGGCGAGCCGGTCGAGCGACCAGAGGAACGCGGCCAGCGTCTTGCCCGAGCCGGTGGGGGCCACCACCAGCGCGCTGCGCCCGGCGGAGACGGAGCCCCAGGCGCCGGTCTGGGCGGCGGTGGGCGCGGCGAAGGCGGCGCCGAACCACTCCCGGGTGGCCGCGCCGAAACCCGCCATCGCATCCGTCACGCCATCCATCCTGCCCCGGCGGTGTGACATCGGGGCTCTGGGCGGAGGGCCATTGCCCCGCTCCGGCTCATACGCGATGTTTGCGCGTTCAATCCGTTAAGTCTTACTTAACTGCTTGCTTGTGCCCCACAACATAAAGTAACTTCACCCGGAGCGTCGACCCGGGGTGGAGGAGATCGGATTGACCGTCGAGCAGCGGAGCTTCGAGCCCGGCACCGACGTGCTCATCCGCAAGGTCGACGGTCACCTCGCTGCCGTCCGCACCGGGCTGTCCGGCCCGGAGCTGGAGCTGGCCGAGCGGCTCGCCGCCGCGCTGCGGGAGCTGGTCGTCTCCACCGCGCAGGCCAGCGCGGCCGACCGGGGGCAGGTCCGGGCCGCGGTGCACTACTTCGTGCTGCGCCGGGAGAGCCGGGGCCGGTTGCTGCCGGTGCGCTCCCTCGCCGCCGCCCAGCGGGTGGTCAACAAGGTCGTGGTCCAGCTCGGCCGCCCCGACCTGCTGGTGGAGCCCCGTCGCGAGCGCCCCGCCCGGGAGCCCGTCGCCCCC